>NZ_CEXLVS010000254.1:0-5768 GCF_982684285.1 Salinicola sp.
GGCGCCACAACGTCAAACGCCGCTCCGGCATCGATGCCGGAGCGGCGTTTTTTCGTCAGCCGAGCCTCGAACGGAACCCGAGGCTCGGCAGTGGGCGTGACGCTTACTCGTTCTCGTAGGCGCTCACCGCTTTCTCGATGGCCTTGCGGGCGGCGTCGGCGCCGTCCCAGGAGTCGATCTTGACCCACTTGCCTTTCTCGAGATCCTTGTAGTTCTCGAAGAAGTGGGCGATCTGTTGACGCAGCAGCTCGGGCAGGTCGGTGACCTCGTGCACGTCGTCGTAGAGCGCGCTCAGCTTCTCGTGGGGCACGCAGACCAGCTTGGCATCCTCGCCGGCTTCGTCCGACATGTTCAGCACACCCACCGGGCGGGCGCGGATCACGCTGCCTGGCTGGACCGGGTAGGGCGTGACCACCAGAGCGTCGAGGGGATCGCCGTCGTCGGCCAGCGTATTCGGGATGAAACCGTAGTTGGCCGGATAGAACATCGGCGTGGCCATGAAGCGGTCGACCACCAGTGCGTCCATCTCCTTGTCGATTTCATACTTGATCGGTGCGTGGTTGGCGGGAATCTCGATCGCCACGTAGACGTCGTTGGGGAGATCCTTTCCGGCGGGAATCTTGTCGAAACTCATCGTTGAGTCCTTGCGGTTTGCAGGTTGAACACCAGCGGGCGAAAATCCGGGGAATTATACGAACAGGCTAGGCCGATTACCAACCCGGGCCACGAACCGCCATCCGGAGACACCGACGTCCAGACGCCGATGTCACAGGTGGCGTCGGCCCCGGGACAGGGCCATCCGTCGCCGTTCGTCGACCAATCGGGAGAAAGCCGTTGTCGAAAAGCTCACTGTCGTTGACCTACGGTCAGGCCTTCGTCGCACCGGATCTGCATCGCCATCGTAGCTCGATGTCGGTTCAGGTTCCCCAGGGCGAACAGTTGGTCTCCAAGGGTGGCTGTGCGCTGATCAGCGACTCCACCTGGCGCAACTCGATCGCCAAGCAGGCCGGCGATCTCAGTGTGCGGGGATTCCTCGCCGACTACTACTCGACCCCTGAGCACTGGGACATCAAGACCTCCGCGACCCGCGTGCTGCGTGCCCTGAACAGCTGGTGCCACAGCCAGAGCGGCTATATCGAGGGTGGAAGCTACATCTGCTCGCTATCGGCGATGATCTTCCATCAGCACGAGGCGCACCTGTTCCACATGGGCGATACCCTGGTCTACCGCATCCGGGGGGCGGAGTTCGAGCAACTGACGCGGGACCACGTCACCGACCTGGGCGGGTATCGCTACCCTTCCCGGGCGCTGGGGATGGATGGCCACGTGGACATCGACTACTCGACCTTTTCGCTCAAGCAGGGCGATCTGTTCCTGTTCATGACCCAGGCGGTCCGCGGCACCCTGGTGCCGTCGGAGTACGTACAACTGATCCGGGCCGACGTCAGCGATCTGGACGCCGCCTGCGAGCGGCTTGCCGAGGCGGCCAACCAGCGGGCCATCGAACGCGGCTACAACGCCAACCAGTTCTGTTTCCAACTGGTTCGTGTCGACCGGCTCTCGGACGACGAACCGGACGAGCCGCCGCGGGTCTTTCACCACCTGCCGGTGCCGCCGGAGCTGTCCAAGGGCGAGCGGCTCGACGGCCTGGAAATCGTCGATATCCTGTCGCGAACCGCCAAGGCCCGACTCTACCGTGTGCGGGACGTGCGCAGCGGACGCGACATGGTGATGAAGGCGCCCAGCCCCGAACTCTCCACGCGCAACGTCTATCTCGAGCACTTCGGCCTGCAGCAGTGGGTCGTCGAGAGGGTCAACTCGCCGTTCGTGGTCAAGGTGATGGAGCCGGCTCGGCCACGACGTTATCTCTACTATCTGATGAGCTACGTCGATGGCGAAACCTTGACCGAGTGGCTGGGACGACATCCCCAGGCCAGTCTCGAGCAGCGTCTCGAAATCGCGCGCCAGCTGGTCAAGGCAGTACAGGCGCTGCACCGCCACGACGTGCTGCACCAGCACATTCATCCCGACAACATCCTGATCGACCGGCATGGCAACCTGCTGCTGACCGATTTCGGGGCCTGCCACAAGCGCGAGGGCGACGCCCAGGGCGAAGCACGTCAACTGGCGCGTCAGGTCGGGCTGACCGAGCACAGCGCGCCGGAGTATGCGCTGGACACCGAGGTCGGTCGGCGCAGCGACCAGTACTCATTGGCTTCCACCATCTACTGGATGCTCACCGGCCACCTGCCTTATACCCTCCTGCCCAATCATCTGCGCAGCCATACCGATCTGGAGCAGATGACCTACCGGCGCGCGCAGTTGAGCAACCCGGCGATCAGCGGTGATCTCGACGATGCGCTGCGCCGCTCCCTCGATCCGCTGCGGGCGCTGAGGTTCCGTCGTATCACGGAGCTCGCCTATCATCTTCGCCCCGCGCCGAAAGGCGACGAAGAGGGGCGGCGTCCGTGGCGGGAACCGGCCAACGTGTGGCAGGCCATCGCCACCGTGCTGCTGCTGCTGCTGATTCTGTCCTGGTGGTTGAAGTAACGCCGCTCGATTCGTCGGGCGGCGAGGTCGGAACGCCGGAAGAGGGTAGAAGAGGGTGGACGCCAGTAAAGAGGTGGACGCCAGTAAAGAGGGTGGACACCAGTAAAGAGGGTGGACACCAGTAAAGAAAGAGGGCGCCGCAATGGCGCCCTCGATGGTGGCATGCCGCGAGTTCGTCTCGTCCGCTACGGCATCCCCAGCCAGTTCGGCAGACCCAGCGAAAGGAAGGGTACGTAGGTCACCAGCAGCAGGAAGCCGAGCAGCAGGAACAGCCACGGCGTTGCCGCCCGGATCGTGCGTGTCAGCGGCATGCCGGTGACGGCGGATGCCACGAACAGGTTCAGGCCCACCGGTGGCGTCACCAGGCCGATCTCCATGTTGACCACCATGATGATGCCGAAGTGGATCGGGTCGATGCCCAACTGGGCGGCGACCGGGAACAGGATCGGGGCCAGGATCAGAATGATCGCCGACGGCTCCATGAACGACCCCGCCACCAGCAGCACGATATTCACCACCAGCAGGAAGGTGATCGGCGAGAAACCCTGCTCGACGACCCACGCCGTGATGGTCTGCGGGATCTGCTCCGTGGTCAGGACATGGGCGAACAGCATCGCGTTGGCGATGATGAACATCAGCACGACCGAGAGCTTGGCGGCGTCGAGCAGCACGCCGGGGCACTGCCTGATGGTGATGTCGCGATAGACGAACAGCGCGACGAAACCGGCATAGACCGCGGCCACGGCAGCGGCTTCGGTGGGCGTGAAGAACCCGCCGAAGATGCCGCCCAGCACGATCACGATGGTCAGCAACCCCCAGCTCGCCTTGCGGGCGGTGGCCAGGAACTCGCCGATCGATGGCCGCGGCAGGGCCGGCATCTTCTTGATCCGGGCGACGATGTAGATCGCGACCATCAGGATCAGGCCCAGCAACAGGCCGGGCACGATGCCCGCGACGAAGATCTTGCCGACGGAGCTTTCGGTGACCGTGGCGTAGACCACCATCACGATCGAGGGCGGGATCAGGATGCCCAGGGTGCCGGCGTTGCAGACGATGCCGGTGGCGAAATCCTTGGTGTAGCCGGACCGCGCCATGCCGGCAATGACCACCGAACCGACGGCGGCGACCGTGGCCGGAGACGAACCGGAAAGGGCCGCGAACATCACGCAGGCGAGCACCGAGGCGATCGCCAGGCCGCCGCGGATGTGACCGACGCAGGCGTTGGCGAAGTTGATCAGACGTTTCGCGACGCCGCCGCTGGTCATGAAGGCGCCGGCAAGGATGAAGAACGGGATCGCCAGCAGGGTGTAGTGTTCGGAGGTCTCGAACAGCTTGATCGCCAGCGAGCTCAGCGAATCCTGGCTGAACAGCATGATGGTCAGCGAGCTGGCGATGCCCAGCGAAAACGCGATCGGCACGTTGATGAAGAGCAGGCCGAAGAGCACCACGAACAGAAAGGCGATGGTCATGTCGGCTTCTCCTCGGTACCTGCCTCATCCTGGAGTTTCAGGGCGTCGGTGGATTCGTTGCTCAGCTCCATGGTGATCTGCTGGCCGCGCAGCATCCGGATCAGGACTTCGATCAGGCGTATCAGCACCAGGGTGAAACCGATCGGCACGATGATCGTGATGTGCCATTGCAGAACCCCGTACTGGTCCAGGTCCTCGGCACCGATGCCGGCACGCATCAGCGCCATGACCCAGCTGTAGCTGGAGACGGCGAACAGTGCGGTATAGGCGATGCAGATCAGGCAGGTGAGGATGCCCACGCCGCGTCGTGCACGCTCCGGCAGCAGCCTGACGAGCAGGTCGACGCCGATGTTGGCGCCGATGCGCACGATATAGGCGATACCCAGGAAGATCAGCCAGGCGAAGCACGCCTTGGTCAAGGCGATGCTCCAGGTCATCTCCTGGGCCAGATCGATGATGAAATCACCGATCGCGAAGAGCGGCGTTTCCGCGAACGGGAACAGGTCCGCTGCATCGTAGAAGACGGTATAGAGGTTGTTGACCATCACGTAGCTGAAGGTCACCAGGGTCATGAGGGCGAGGAGGAAGGCCACCAGGCCCTCCTCCAGATGCGCCCAGGCACGCAGGAAACGTGTCATGGTCGGCTCGGTTACTGGGTGGTTTCAGACTGGGTGGCGTCGGACTGATTGGCGCCCTGGGCAGCCTCGATCAGGTCCTCGCCGATGTCGTCCTGGAACTTCTCCCACACCGGGCGAACCGCCTCGCGCCAGTCTTCGCGCTCTTCCGGCGTCAACTGGATGATCTCGCTGGTGCCGGCGTCGATGATCGACTGCTTGGCTTGCTGGTTGAGATCGTAGGCCTGCTTGTTCACCTTCTGGGTGACGTCGGCGAGGATATCTTCCAACTGGCTGCGGATATCGTCCGGCAGTCCGTTCCAGAAGTCGGCGTTGGTGATCACCATGTAGTCGATGATGCCGTGGTTGGACTCAGTGATGTAAGGCTGCACTTCGTGCATCTTCTGGCTGTAGATGTTCGACCAGGTGTTCTCCTGACCGTTGACCACGCCAGTCTGCAGCGCCTGGTACACCTCGCCGAAACTCATCTTGCGGGGAACGGCGCGGAGCTCCTTGAACTGCTCGTCGAGCACGTCGGAAGCCTGCACGCGGAACTTGAGGCCGCGGGCATCCTTGGGTTCACGCAGCGGCTTGTTGGCGGAGAGCTGCTTCATGCCGTTGTGCCAGTAGGCCAGCCCCTGGATGTTGCGATCCTGCATCGAGTCGAGCAGGCCTTGCCCGGCGTCGGAGTGCTGGAAGCGGTCGACGGCATCGATGTCGTCGAACAGGAACGGAAGATCGTAGAGTTGCAGGCTGGGGCTGTACTGCTCGAACTTGGCGAGCGAGGGGGCCAGCATCTGCACGTCGCCGAGCAGCAGCGCTTCCACCATATCGTGGGTCACGAACACGGCGGTGATACCGAGCTCGTGACGCACATCCTGGAACCAGCGTTGGAGGCGGTCGCGGGTGACCGGATCCACCGCGCCGAAGGGTTCGTCGAGCAGCACGACCTCGGGCTCGGCCGCAAATGCCCGCGCCAGGCCGACGCGCTGCTGCTGTCCCCCGGAAAGTTGCCCCGGCCAGCGGTGGCGGAACGTTTCGGGCTCGAGTTCGACGAGTCGAAGCAGTGCATCCACGCGCTCGCGCACCCGTTCTTCGGGCCAATCGAGCAGGCGAGGAGTTATGGCCACGTTCT
>NZ_CEXLVS010000255.1:0-5753 GCF_982684285.1 Salinicola sp.
CTGTACACCTGCCCCATGCACCCCGAGGTGGTGCAGGACGAGCCCGGTACATGTCCCAAATGCGGCATGGAGCTGGAACCCAAGTACGTCGAAGCCGGCGAAGAGGACGACGGCGAGCTGCGCGATGCGCTGGAAGAAGAGGATTCCCTCGAATTCGAACGGACCGCGCTCTACGAGAAAGTCTATGCGCTGGCAGAACAGCAGGAAGGTCAGCCCATCCCCTACGCTCGCCTGCCGGGGATCAAGCTGGAGAGCCCCAAGATCACCCGCAACCTGACCACAGCGTGGATCTCCAAGCGGGTCGACGACCGCTGGCAGCAGTGTATGAGGCGTTGATGTCCAATATTTGAATTCTGAACGGCAAGTTTCTCCAGTCGCCGGAAAGAAACCACCCGATAGCGCCTTCCAGGCTCAACCCGAGCGATCTTCGGCGAGCCGGGTCTAGCGACATGGATGTCGCTAGAGGCGCGCCGGGACAGGGACGTCCTTGCGCGCCGACCCGAAGCGCTGACGAAAATCGCTCGGGATTTCTTGAGCCTGTGGCGCGAAAAAGGGGAGCGCGAGGGGCTTGCCCCTCGCAATAACGACGACAAGGGTCGTAAGGATCTCGTCAGTCGTGAGCTCTTTTCACTCGAATGAGCGCCAAAGACAATGAATCAAGACTTCGGCATCTTCACCGGCCGCTGCCAGCCCTGCTTGACGATCTGACGACTCCGCCCGATGGCCAGTTCATCATCTTTCACTTCGCGAGTGATCGTCGAACCCGCGGCGATGGTGGCACCATTGCCGATGGTGACCGGGGCGACCAGCGAGCTGTTGGAGCCGACGAAGACGGCTTCGCCGATTCGCGTGAGATGCTTGTTGGCGCCGTCGTAGTTGCAGGTGATGGTGCCGGCGCCAATGTTGGTGTCACGGCCGATCTCGGTGTCGCCCAGGTAGCTCAGGTGCCCTGCCTTGACGCCGTCGCCGAGTGAGGCGTTCTTGGTCTCAACGAAGTTACCCACATGCGCCTTGGCGCCGAGCCGCGTGCCGGGGCGCAGGCGGGCGAACGGGCCGCAGTCGCTGCCCTCGCCCATCTCGGCGCCCTCCAGGTGGCTGTTGGCCTTCACCACCGCACCGCGTCGCAGGATGGAGTCCTTGATCACGCAGTGGGGACCGATGACGACGTCGTCTTCCAGTGTCACCCGACCCTCCAGGATCACGTTGACGTCGATCCGGATGTCGCGGCCGACGGTAACGTCGCCACGCAGGTCGAAGCGCTCCGGATCGGCCAGCGAAACACCGGCGGTCATCAGGCGATCGGCCTGGCGACGCTGATAGGCGCGCTCGAGTGCCGCCAGCTGGCGGCGGTCGTTGACGCCTTCGACCTCCACCGGTGAACTCGGCTGGCTGGCGGTGACCTCGACGCCGTCGGCCGCGGCCATGGCGATCACGTCGGTCAGGTAGTATTCGCCCTGGGCGTTCTCGGCGGAAAGCTCGGGCAGCCAGCGGCGCAACTGCGCGGCGGTCATCGCCATGATGCCGGTGTTGCACTCGCGGATGGCGCGCTGCTTGTCGCTGGCATCCTTGTGCTCGACGATGGCGATGACCGCGCCCTTGTCGTTGCGCACGATCCGGCCGTAGCCGGTGGGATCGTCCAGCGTCACCGTCAGCAGCGCCATGTGCTGCTCGTCGACGCCATCCAGCAGCGTCTCGAGGGTGCGAGCCTGGATTAGTGGCACGTCGCCGTAGAGCACCAGCACCTTGCCGTCGCCGAGACTGTCCAACGCCTGGGCCACGGCGTGGCCGGTGCCCTTCTGCTCGGTCTGTTCACAGAAGCCGAGTTCGCCATCGCCGGACATCGAACCGGCGCTCGCCAGCGTCTCCCGCACCGACTCTCCGCCATGGCCGACCACCACGTGCAGGCGCGCGCCCTCCAGTCCTGCTGCGGTATCGACGACGTGCTGAACCAGCGGGCGGCCTGCCAGCTCGTGCAGCACCTTGGGCGTCTTCGAGCGCATGCGAGTGCCCTGGCCGGCGGCCAGTATCACGACGTCGAGTGTCATGGGGTCAATCCTTCGATCAGTGAAAACCGGGCGTCATTCTAGCGCGTCGAGGCGATCCGGCAGAAATCCGATCGTCGCACCCGAACGCGAGCCATGAAAAAGGCGACTCCAGGGGAGTCGCCTTCGGGTACTGCACCAGCGCTTGCCTCGGCAGACGCGCCTGCCGCTTCAGCCGCGGCCGCCCTTGCGACGCAGCTGCTGCAGCGTGCGCAACTGGGCGGTGGCTTCGGCCAGTTCGGCGGAGGCACGCGCGTAGTCGAGCTCGGTCTGCTTCTCGTTGAGCGAAGCCAGCGCATGCTGCCGCGCCTGCTCGGCTTCCGCTTCGTCGAGATCGCTGGCTCGGGTGGCGGTATCCGCCAGCACCGAGACCACGTCCGGCTGCACTTCGAGGAAGCCGCCGGTGACGTAGTAGAGCTCTTCTTCGCCGCTCTCCTGAATCACGCGCACCGGACCGGGCTTGAGCTCGGTCAGCAGCGGCGCGTGACCGCGCAGGATACCCAGATCGCCGGCCACGCCGGCAGCAATGAGCTGCTCGACGTTGCCCGAGAAGATCTCCTTCTCGGCGCTGACGATGTCACACTGAAATGTGGCCATAGCGATTTATCTCCCGGGAGTCTGCAGGCTTAGGAAACACTGCATAAATGACTGCACAGGCGAATCGCTGCGTTGCGCTTCATCCTGTTCGTCGATTTATTCAGCATTTCCCTTACTTCATGCTCTTGGCTTTCTCGACGGCTTCGTCGATGGTGCCGACCATGTAGAACGCCTGTTCGGGCATGTCGTCGTAGTCGCCGTTGAGAATGCCCTGGAAGCCACGGATGGTTTCCTGCAGCGACACGTACTTGCCCGGCGCGCCGGTGAAGACCTCGGCGACGAAGAACGGCTGGGACAGGAAGCGCTGGATCTTGCGCGCCCGGGCCACGGCCAGCTTGTCTTCGTCGGACAGCTCGTCCATCCCCAGGATGGCGATGATGTCCTTGAGCTCCTTGTAGCGCTGGAGCACGTTCTGCACACCGCGAGCGGTGTTGTAGTGCTCTTCGCCGACGACCAGCGGATCGAGCTGGCGCGAGGTGGAGTCGAGCGGATCGACGGCCGGGTAGATGCCCAGTTCGGCGATGGAGCGCGACAGCGTCACGGTGGAGTCCAGGTGGGCGAAGGTGGTCGCCGGCGACGGGTCGGTCAAGTCATCCGCGGGCACGTAGACGGCCTGGACGGAGGTGATCGAGCCGGTCTTGGTGGAGGTGATACGCTCCTGCAGGGCGCCCATCTCCTCGGCCAGCGTCGGCTGATAGCCTACCGCCGACGGCATACGACCCAGCAGCGCCGACACTTCGGTACCGGCCAGGGTGTAGCGGTAGATGTTGTCGACGAACAGCAGTACGTCACGGCCTTCGTCACGGAAGTTCTCGGCGATGGTCAGGCCGGTCAGGGCGACGCGCAGACGGTTGCCCGGCGGCTCGTTCATCTGACCGTAGACCAGCGCCACCTTGTCGAGAACGTTGGACTCGTCCATCTCGTGATAGAAGTCGTTACCTTCACGGGTACGCTCACCGACACCGGCAAATACGGAGTAACCGCTGTGCTCGGTGGCGATGTTGCGGATCAGCTCCATCATGTTGACGGTCTTGCCGACACCGGCGCCGCCGAACAGGCCGACCTTGCCGCCCTTGGCGAACGGGCAGACCAGGTCGATGACCTTGATGCCGGTCTCCAGCAGGTCGCTGGAAGCCGCCTGATCGGCGTAGCCCGGCGCCTGGCGGTGGATCGGCATACGCTTGGCGTCCGCACCGATGTCGCCGGCTTCGTCGATCGGCTCACCCAGTACGTTCATGATCCGGCCCAGCGTCTCGGTACCCACCGGCACGGAGATCGGGGCACCGGTGTTGACCACTTCGATGCCGCGCTGGAGACCTTCACTGGAGCCCATGACGATGGCGCGAACCACGCCGTCGCCGAGCTGCTGCTGCACTTCGAGAACGGCCTCTTTACCCGAGACCGTCAGCGCGTCGTAGACCCTGGGAACGTCCTCCCGCGGGAATTCTACGTCAACCACCGCGCCTATGATTTGTACGATACGTCCGCTCATAGTGGTTCCTCGTAAACCTGCAAATGAAACCTGTTGGGCCAAGCCGTACTCGAGACCGCCGTCGCGCAGACGGCGATGTCGTCATACCGCCGCGGCACCACCGACGATTTCCGAAATTTCCTGGGTAATGGCCGCCTGACGCGCCTTGTTGTACACCAGTTGAAGATCGTCAATCAGATCGCCGGCGTTGTCTGTCGCGTTCTTCATCGCGATCATGCGCGCGGCCTGCTCACAAGCCGCGTTCTCCACCACGGCCTGGTACACCTGGGATTCGACGTAGCGAACCAGCAGGTGATCGAGCAGGGTCTTGGCATCCGGCTCATACAGGTAGTCCCAGCTCTTGTGCGTATCACCGGGACCGGGTTGTTCGTCCCCTTCGCTGTCGTCCCCTACTGCCTCGAGGGGCAGCAGCTGACGCACGACGGGTTTCTGGCTCATGGTGTTGACGAATTCGTTGTACACCACGTAGAGCCGATCCAGACTGCCTTCGTCGAAGGCATCGAGCATCACCTTGACGCTACCGACCAGATCCTGGGCCTCCGGCGCATCGCCAAGACCTTTCTTGGCCGCCAGCAGGTTGCCGCCGCGCTTGCGGAAGAAACCACCGGCCTTGCTGCCGATCGCCGCAAAGTCGGCGCCGACGCCCTTCTGGTCCCAGTCCCGTGCGTGCTTGACCACCGCCTTGAACATGTTGACGTTCAAGCCGCCGGCGAGCCCGCGATCACTGGAGACGACGATATAACCGACGCGCTTGACGTCGCGTTCGATCATGTAGTCGTGACGGTATTCCGGGTTGGCCTTGGCGACGTGGCCGACCACCCGGCGGATCAGTTTGGCATAGGGCTGGCTGGCCGCCATGCGCTCCTGAGCCCGACGCATTTTCGACGCAGCGACCATTTCCATGGCGCTGGTGATTTTCTGCGTGTTCTTGATGCTCCCAATCTGGGATTTGATCTCTTTTCCAGCTGCCATCTCGGATCACCCTGATTCATGCCGCTCAGTCGGGCGGGCCGGCCCGCTTCGTCATGCGACGAGAGCGGGCCGCGCCACTTACCAGGTCTGAGTGGACTTGAACGACTCGAGACCCGACTTGAGACCCTGCTGGATCTCGTCGTCGTAGCCGCCGCTCTGGTTGATCTTGTCGAGCAGATCGGCGTGCTCGGACTTCATGTAGTCGTGCAGGGCACGCTCGAAATCCAGCACCTTGTCGACCGCGACGTCGTCCAGGAAGCCTTCGTTGGCGGCGTACAGCGTGACGCCCATCTCGGCCACCGACAACGGCGAATACTGCTTCTGCTTCATCAGTTCGGTGACGCGCTGGCCGTGCTCGAGCTGCTTGCGGGTCGCCTCGTCGAGATCGGACGCGAACTGCGAGAACGCGGCCAGCTCGCGATACTGCGCGAGCGCCAGACGCACACCGCCGCCCAGCTTCTTGATGATCTTGGTCTGCGCCGACCCGCCCACGCGCGATACCGACAGACCGGCGTTGATCGCCGGACGGATACCGGAGTTGAACAGGCCCGTCTCGAGGAAGATCTGGCCGTCGGTGATCGAGATCACGTTGGTGGGAACGAACGCGGAGACGTCACCACCCTGGGTCTCGATGATCGGCAGCGCGGTCA
>NZ_CEXLVS010000256.1:0-5659 GCF_982684285.1 Salinicola sp.
TCCACGCTCCAGGTGATGCTCTGATCGCCGCTGCCGACGAAGTCGACGAAACCGGAGCCGGATGCGTCGCGGTCCGTCTGGGATGCCGGCACGACGATGGCGCCGCCCTGCAGCGCCGCCGTCTCGGCTTCATAGACGACGTAGCCGGGCGTCGCGTCCTCGATCAGGACTTCCAACTGGTCGATGTTGGGGCCGGTGTTGGTGATTGCCTGCAGTCGGACCGAGTTGGCGCCGGCCAGCAGTTCGGCCGGGATGTCCAGCGTCTGCCAGGTGTTCCAGGCCGCGTTGCCGCTGACGCCGACGGGCGGTGCGAAGGCGAAGATCCCCACGCTCACGTCGTTGACGAAGACCTCCAGCGGCCGGTTCGCCGTTCCCCCATTGGCGTAGCGAACCCTGAGTACGGCATCGCCGGCATCGGCGGCACTCACATCGACGTCGAAGGTGATGAAATCGGCGGTCGTCGAGCCGAAGTCGGCGTAGCCCCCTGTGATGCCGTCGCTATAGTCGGTGTTGCCATCCAGACCGTAGGCGCCCGGCCGGATGCCGTAGGGCGGATTGGTGGGGCTGGGTTCCGGCGTATCCCCGTCACGAATCACGATCTGGGCGCCGGCTCCGGAGGCGATGACGGCCTGGGACTCGTCCTCGGCCTGGATCGTGGCGATGGTGGTCAAGTCGCCATCCCCTTCACCGGGATCGATGATATCGCCAGGCATGGGATCCAGGCGTATGACCTGGCTCTCGCCCGTGCTGCGATTGAGGGTCATGAGGTAGAGCTGACCGGTGAGCGGGTTCTCGATGATATCCAGCGGATCGACGTACTTGATGACGTTGCCGTCCACATCGCGCAGTACGTTATCGGTCGATACGTTGCCGTTCTCGTCCAGCGATATCCAGCGGATGTCGTCGCCCCCGGAGTACTCGACAAACAGCAGGCTTCCATCCAGCGTGGCGCCGAAGACGTTGCTGGTGTACTCGATCGCACCGTTGGGCGAGCGATTGGTCCCCAATGAGTAGGCGTCGTCGATCCGGTAGTTGCTGTCGGGATTGGTGCCGACGGCGTAATCCCCCGTCGCGTTGGGATCCTTGCCGGCGCTGGGGTTGCCGCCGTTGAGGATATATTCATCGTGCAGCGGGTTGGGTTGTCCGTAGTAACCGCCCTGCTCCACCCGGAACAGCCAGTCGTCCTCGATCCCCACGTTGATCAACCCCTCGTTGTAGGCGGTCGATGGATCGTCCGGTGTGGTACCCCCGGCCGCGGAGCCGTTGGTCGGCGCGTACAGGTTGCCGTTGGAGTGCCAGACCAGATCGTAGGCATTGCGGATGCCGGTGGCATAGACCTTGAGCACCGCGTCCGAGGCGAACGGGTCGTAATATTCGATCAGTACGTTGCCGTTGGCGTCCTGCATCGTCGCGGTGCCGTCCTCGGCAAAGACCAGATACTGGCCGCCCCCCATGTCGATGGGACCGTTCTTGAGATCGCCGTCGTCATCCTCGTAGCGGGTGTTGGAGCCATCCGTCGGCAACGGCTCGGTCGACACGTCGAAGCCGCCCGCCGGCGCATCCCGGTAGGGATCGATCTCAAGTATGCCGGCGTTCAGCAGCCGCTCGGGCCGGTTGCCCCAGGCGCTGTCGTCACCGCCCATGGCGGTATTGGCGCCTTGAGAGACATACAGCAGGTAAGGCGGCACGTCGGGATTGGTCTCGGCGTCGAATGCCGGATTGGCATGGAACACCAGGCTATTGGTGACATGATCACCGTTGGAGCGCGGCAGGCCGTTGATGTAGGTTTCCGCCGCGCCGGAGAAGGTCGCGTCGGTATCGTCGATCGTGATCTTGCTGACCCGCCCGCTGAAATCCGGCACGCCGTTGTCGCGCCCGGTCAACGGGATGGGGTAGTTGTCGGTCACCCACAGCACATTGGGATCGGTGGGGTCGAAGGTCAGACTGACGATGCCCCGGGCTCCGGCATCGGTCTGGAAATAGTCCAGCGCCAGGGTCTGCTCGTTGGAGAGCCCACCGGTCATCGGATCGACGTCGAACCGCTTGATCTCGCCGCCCAGGGTCGATACGTAGATCTTGGAGTAATCGGGAGACATGGTGATGGAGCTGAACAGATAGGCGCCGTCCTCGGCCCCGTTCAACTCCACGTTGGTGTCGAAGGCCACCTCGCTATCCTGGACGGCGGGTTCGCCTCCTGTGACGAACGTCGTGGTCAATTTCTGGAATTCCCGGGTGGGCGCGCTGGGATCTTCGTTGTCGCCGCGATCCTGGAATCCATCGATCACCAGCGTGTAGCTGGTGTACTCGTCCAGCTCCTCCACCGGCGAGATGGTCAGAGAATCGAAGCCGCCAGTGGTGTTGATGTTGAAGGCCACCGCTTCGCCGGTAACGGTGTTGAAGAGCTTCACCGAACCGTCGTTAAGGCTCTCCAGCAGCGCACCGCCGCGCCCCTCGACGACCGAGATACCGATGAAGAAGTCGGAGGTGGGGTCGATGCCGACCGGCTGGGTGCCATCGTCGGCCTGGAGATGAACCTCCACCTGCTGTTGCCCCACCCCGGCCACCGCCCTGGGGTCGGTGAAGTACGCATAGTCCGCCGGCGCTTCACGATCGTCGCCGGGGGTCAGATCCGGCAGCGACTGAATCTCGATGTACTGGATCTCGGTGTTGTCGCTGCCCACACCGATCGAGTCCAGGGTGAGCCGGCCATCGGTCACCTGAACGATCCGCGTGACCAGGCTGGAGCGGTAACCGTCGCTGTCGTTGGTCGGATCGCCGTCCGCCGGGAAACCGTCCGGTCGCATCGAGGCGAAGGGCGTGTTGAACGCGTCGCCCTCGGCGTTGATGAGGTTGACGCTGTCGTAGGCGCCACCACTGTCGCCGATGGAGATCGTGACCTCGTAGTAGCCATCCTCCAGTTCGATCTCCCAGCCGGCGGCCTGGCTGTAACCGGGCTTGTCGAAGCCGGCATAGGTCGCCTGCAGCGGGTCGACATCGGGCAGCGCGCCGCCGCGATTGCCGAGGGCATCGCCGTCCTGCCCGGCGATCGCCATCGGCGTCGTGCCGTTGGCGGTTCCGTCGGCAATCGATGCCGCGGTTACCCAACCGTACCGGACCGTCTGCCCGTCGACCTGCAGCGACTGCTGCCCGAACGCCTGCCCCGTATCGGCAACGTAGCCCTCCGGCGTCGACGTCCCACTGGGCTGGAAGTTGATCTTGACCTCGAAGCGCTCTCCCGGCTCCGGGACCGGATCGCCGCCGCCGTCCGGCAGCGTGCGAATCGACAGATTGGCGATATTGGGTCCGATATTGCCGATGTTGGACAGCCTGACCACGTTGTCGCCGGCGCCGAGATCGATCTCGACCGTGGTCTCCGTCCAGTTTTCCCACCCCGCGCTACTGAGGCCCGTCGAGGCGAAAGCGATCGTCCCCTGGGTCTCGCCGTCCACCGATAGCGCCATCGGGCGGTCATTCACGCCGCTTGCCGCATAGCGAATCGTCAGCAGATAAGTGCCCGCCTCGGCGACGTAGACCGTGAAAGAGCCCGCGTCACCCACCTGCGAGCCCATGTCCAGATAACCGCTACCGGTAAAATCGCCCCACAGACGATCGGTCCCGCCACCGCTCGGCTCGGGGTTGCTGGCGTCGCGAACCACGGTGTCGGCGGCGGAGGAGCCATCGTCGATCCCCAGCGCTTCCCCTTCGATCGACAACACCAGCGTGGGATCCGCCGGGAGCGCTTCGACATAGTCGAAGCTGATCTGGTCGATGTTGGGGCCATTGGGCACACCGCCCTGCGCTGCCGAGGGCAGTGTCAGGGTCAGCGTGTTGTCTGCCTGCGCGAGCGGTACCGATACGCTGACCTCGCTCCAACTGGTCCAGGAACCGGTCGGCGGAAACGACACCAGGGTCGGCTCCGCACCGTTGACCGACACCAGCAGTGGGCGATCGCCCGTGCCGCCGTTGACGTAACGAATGGTGGCGGCGTAGATGCCGACGTCATCCGGTGCGACCTGGAAGGTGACCGCATCCCCCGCGTCGGTGCCGAAATCGACATAGCCGCCGCCCAGGGCCCCCGCCCCCACATTGCCGAGCGCATCGGGGTGCTCGCTATCGACGACCCGGGTCAGCGAGCTGCTGCTGCTGGCGCCGCTGTCGATGATGGAGACCAGGTCGGGGTCTTCCGCCTGGATCACCAGCGACGTCGGCGCCTCGTCCGCGGCTATCGCCGTCAGCGTCAGACTATCGATATTGGGGCCGCCCCCCACCTGGTTCTGGAGGCGGATGACATTGGCACCGCTGTCCAGGGTCAACGTCAGCTTGGCGTGCTGCCATGTCTCCCATCCCCCGGTACCCGAGCCGGTCGACGGAAAAGCCAGGCTACCCTGTGCGACGCCATCGACGAGCACCGACATCGGCCGCGAGGCACCGCTGGCGCCGCTCCCGGCATATCGGACGTCCAGTTCGTAGGTGCCGGCCGTCTCGACCTCAACCTCGAAATAGGCCGCGTCCCCGACCTGCCCCCCCATGTCGAGATAGCCCGGGCCACTCGAGCCGTCCCACAACCCATCGGGCCCGGCAGCCGCCGTGGTTTCGGGGTTGGCCGGATCGCGAACCACGCTATCGGCGACCGAGGCGCCATCGTCCGGGATCAGCGATTCGCCCTGCAAGGTGAAAACGTCGCCCGACCACCCCTGCTCGTTGACGATCTCGATCTCGGTCGACTGTTCGCTCCCCGCCAGCAGCTGACCGCTTGCGTTCTGCGCATCCAGCAGCAGGTTGGTCACCCCCCGCTCCAGGTCCGAAGGCAAGATGAACCGGTAGGGACTCTCGGTGGCCGACAGTTCACTCGGGTTGCCCGCGGAGTCGGTGACCGTCAGGGAGATCGCGGCAACGTCGCTGGCGACGAAACCGCCGCTGTCGATGGGTGTCACCTCGAGCCGATGATTCTCGCCAAGGAGGGCGCGAGTGATGGCTGCACCCTGAGCCAATGACTCGACGACGGCTCCGGTCTGGGCATCGATGACGGATAACGTGAACATGTATGGAGCCCCTACGCATTGTGATGGTGGTTATATGGCGAGCCAGGGATGACCGAAGCTCGCCAGGCGCATGCAGACACGATGCCGGCGCCCCGTATGGGTACTGGCGGGAAATTCCTGTCGTAGTGGTATGAACGACGAAACTCAGGACCAAAGTCTTATCGGTCGCAAGCTATCGCTTCTGGCTGCCGGCGCAAAGTTGAAACTTCTCAAACTGCCAAAACGAGTTTGACGAGCAAGCGCTCCCGATCGCATTGAGCTCGATCTATTTCCGACACGATTTCATCGACTTGCCGAAGCGTTCCCTTTCCCCCATAAGAGACAAATTTACATAAAATTTCAACGCTGATAAATATCAGACCCCAGCATTAAACCGCCACATCGAATAGTCATTACAACTGCGCAAACCGTCTTTAATGCGTCTCTCCATTTTTACTGGACCCGGTTTTCCGCCGGCGTCGCATAAAACGGACGCGCTCACAAAAATCTCTTTAAAAACAATATCAAAAAGTGTGATTTTGCCTACTGTTTACGTAAAACAGGGAGTAAGTAACATTGAAATATGCCACGTACTGCCTTTTGTCGAAAACACTTTGGTGTAGGAGAGCCCTATAAAA
>NZ_CEXLVS010000257.1:0-5654 GCF_982684285.1 Salinicola sp.
CCGTGAGGTCGCTTCGCTCCCCGCTGCCGGCGAAGCCCGAGCCGACCACCGCGAAGGCGGCGATCAGGTGATACTTGTCGACCAGAGAGACGATGGAATCGTTCATGTCGGCATCCTCCCTCAATGGCCACTAGGGGTTGTCGGGGCCGACTCGAGCGGGCTCGCGTCGTCGACTTTCTTGCCGGTCAGCACCGGAACCAGCGCCAGCCCCAGCACGACGGCGAGGACGCCGGCGAGAATCGCCACCATGCCGCCACTGAAGGCCGCGGCCACGTTCTGGCTCGCCGCCATGGCGACGACGATGGGAATGTACATCGCGTTCCAGAAGTTGATGCCACTTTCGGTCGTTTCCGGCAGCTTGCCGCGATCCTTGAGATACCCGGTCACGAAGATCAGCAGCAGCATGGCGATACCCACGCCACCCAGGTTGGCATCGATGCCCAGCAACTGGCCGAGTACGTCGCCGATGATCAGCCCGGCCAGCATGCAGCCGGCCAGGAGTGCTACACCGTAAATCACCATCGTTATCACCTCATGGGGCGTTATTGTAGAGAATGGTCATGATCAGCCCGACTATCGGAGCTTGGCGTGTGTCGAGACAGCCACTTGCCGCGTGGCTGCCATGCCGCGTTACCCACGCGGCGGGGACAACAGTGAAGCGGCGGGCTACTTGCCCACCGTTTCGGCACTGCGGTAGATATCGGCGTAGCGGTCGCGCAGCGCGTTCTTCTGCACCTTGCCCATGACGTTGCGCGGAAGGCTGTCGATGAAGAACACGCGCTTGGGCTGCTTGTAGCGTGCCACCTTGTCCTCGAGCGCCGCCAGCACCTGGGATTCGTCGAGCGACTCGCCGGGTTTCAGCACCACCGCGGCGGTCACGCCCTCGCCGAGATCGGGATGAGCCACGCCGATGACGGCCGACTCGACGACCTGTGGCATCTCGTCGATCCACTGCTCGATCTCCTTCGGATAGACGTTGTAGCCGCCGGAGATCACCAGGTCCTTGTCGCGCCCGACGATATGCAGGTAGCCGTCCGCATCGATCAGGCCGAGATCGCCGGTGATGAAGAAGCCATCGTCGCGGAATTCGGTGGCGGTCTTCTCCGGCATCCGCCAATACCCCTGGAAGACGTTCGGGCCGCGAACCTCCACCAGTCCCGTCTCCCCGGCCGCCATGGTCTCGCCGCTCTCCCGGTCCGTGATGCGGACCTCGCTGCCCGGCAGGGCGAAGCCGACCGTACCCGGGCGGCGTTCGCCATCGTAGGGGTTGGAGGTGTTCATGTTGGTTTCGGTCATGCCGTAGCGTTCGAGAATGGCGTGGCCGGTTCGCTCGGAGAATTCGCGGTGGGTCTCCGCCAGCAGCGGCGCGGAGCCGGAGACGAACAGCCGCATGTTGGCGGTCGTCGCCCTGTCCAGGCGCGGGCTGGCGAGCAGGCGGGTGTAGAACGTCGGCACGCCCATCAGCACCGTCGCCCGCGGCATCAGGTCCAGCAGTTGCTCGGCGTCGAGCTTGGGCAGGAAGGTCATCGACGCGCCCACGGTCAGGACGATATTGCACGCCACGAACAGCCCGTGGGTGTGGAAGATGGGCAGCGAATGCAGCAGATGGTCGTCGGCGCTGAAGCGCCAGGTCTGCGCCAGCGCCTGACTGTTGGCCGCCAGGTTGCCGTGGCTGAGCATGGCGCCCTTGGAGCGTCCGGTGGTGCCGGAGGTATAGAGAATCGACGCGAGCTCGTCGGCTTCGAGTTCGGCGACGCCCGTATCCTCCTCGGCGCTCTCCACCCGATCCATCAGAGAGCCATCGGCCTCGCTGCCCAGGCTCTCGACGGCCGCCACACCGCAGCGCCGCGCCAGATCCCCGGCGGCCTCGACGTCGGCCGGACGACACACATAGAGCCGGGGCTCCGCGTCGCTCAGGAAGTACTCGACTTCGGCCTCGGTGTAGGCGGTATTGAGCGGCAGATAGACCGCCCCCGTCTGCAGGCAGGCCAGATAGAGCATGATCGCCTGCGGGCTCTTGTCGACCTGGACGACGACCCGGTCACCCCGCTCGACACCGGTGTCGCGCAGCACGCTCGCCATCCGCCGTGACGTGGAGAGCACGTCGCGGTAGCGATACGTCTCGCCGCTCGGCGTGTCGATCAGCACCTTGTCGGGATCGCGCTCGAAGTTGCCCGAAAACTGCAGATACAAGTTGTGATTCATTCCACCTCTCCTGCTTTGAATACGCCACCGATCAGGCATCGGTGCGGGAGCCATGACGGCAACGTGAGCGCCCCTGCTTGGCATCGCGACGAATCTCGCTGGTACAGACCACCGTACCCTCGCGGCTGAACGCTTCGTGGTTCTGCTCGATCCGGTCGAGCTCATAGAGATAGTTGACCATCAGGCCATGGGACTGGCGGCGGCCATTCTCGGACGTGTCGCCGGGCCAGTTGAGCCGGTGCAGACTGGCGCCATTGCCCAGATGAAAGCGGGCGACCGGATCCAGCGGCAGGCCGTTATCGCGCTTGGCATCGATCAGGTAGTGCGCCGCCAGGCCGCGTACCTCGGGCGTGAGCTTGTCGCGCAGCTTGGCGTTCTCGATCCAGCCGCCTGCATCGAGGCCGCCGGCGACCTCGTCGGTCAGCTGGCAGGCGCCGCTTTCGCGCTCGGCCGCCAGCCACTTGGCGAAACCGGGAACCGGTGACAGCGTCACGAACTTCTCCAGATTGGGCAGTTCACGCTTGAGCTCCTGAACCACCTGCTTGATCAGGAAGTTGCCGAACGAGATACCCCGCAAGCCGGCCTGACAGTTGCTGATGCTGTAGAACGCCGCGGTATCGGCCTCCTCCGGGCGTACTTCGTCGCCCCCTTCGAGAATCGTCTGGATGCTGTTGGGAATGCCCTTGCACAGCGCCACCTCGACGAAGATCAGCGGCTCGTCTCCCGTGGCCGGGTGAAAGAAGGCGTAGCAGTGACGATCTTCCGGATCCAGGCGGCGGCGCAGGTCCGACCAGTCGCCGATCGCATGGACGGCCTCGTAGTGGATGATCTTCTCGAGTACCGCCGCGGGCGTGTTCCAGTCGATACTCTCGAGCACCAGAAAACCGCGATTGAACCAGGAGGCGAAGAGATGCTCGAAGTCGGCGTCCAGCGGCGCCAGCTCGGGATGGGTCTTGAGGCAGCGCAACAGGTCCGCACGCATCTTGACCAGTTCATAGGTGCCGCCGGGGCACAGGTTCAGTCGGCGCAGCAGGTGCTGGCGCCGCGGCTCGCAGGCGGAGAACAGCCGCTGCAGGCTGGCGTTGTCTCCCGTGTCACGATACGCGGCGTAGGCTTGGTGGATGGCATCGGGTTCGGCGGCGTAGCGTTCGCCCAGCAACTGGAAAAAGGCGACGCGATCGCTGTCGTCCAGCGCGGCATAACGCTCCAGCGCCTCCTGGGCGATCAGGATCTGCGAGGCTTCACCGCCCGGGTGCATCAGGGTCTCGCACACCGAGGTCAATCTCGCCAGACTGCTCGCCTTGCCATCGCCTTCGCCCCCGAAGAGATGCTGGCCCCGGGTTCGCCGGCCGATACTGGAGAGCAGATCCTGCAGAAAATTCATGTTGACGTTCATGCCGGCCCTCTCGGGTCTGAGGCTGAAGCTTCCACCGATGTCGCACGACGACACCGGTGAGCGTGAACGGAGCGAGGCAGGGGGTCGGGAAACCATCGGATCGCGCGAACCGGAAACCGATAGTTAACATACATGTCATCGCTCTGTTATATATAACAGTTATGCCCCCGTAGACCGGGTGTCAATATAGGAGAAAGTCTAATATGGCCCGCATCCCGCATGCCCAGCGGCTTCGCGACCTGCTCGAGGATGCCATCGTCGACGGTCGCTACGCGCCGGGGGACAAACTGGACCCGGAAGCCCTGGCCAGGGAGTACGACTGCTCGCGTACCCCGATTCGCGAGGCGCTGCAGCAACTGGCGGCATCGGGCATGGTGCGCGTCCTGCCGAAACGCGGCACCTTCGTCGCCCAATTGAGCGTGACCGAGCTGGTCGAGCGATTCGAGGTCATGGCGGAACTGGAGGGCATGTGCGCTCGCCTGGCGGCGCGACGCGCCACCCCCGAAGAACTGGCGGCGCTGCACCGTGCCCAGACGGCCTGCCGGGCGTGCATGAGCGCGGGAGACGCCGATGGTTACTACTACGAGAACGGCATTTTCCACCACCTGATCTACGAGGCCAGCCACAACGACTTCCTGACCCAGGAGGCGGCACGCCTGCATGCCATTCTGAAGCCCTATCGTCGTCTGCAACTGCACGCCCGCCACCGCCTCGCCACCAGCTTCGACGAGCACGAGGCCATCGTGGCGGCGCTGGAGTGCGGTGAAGCCGACGCTGCCGAGGCAGCGATCAAGGCCCATGTGCAGGTTCAGGGGGAACGGTTCAACGACCTGGTCGCGTCAATGCAGCGCCTGCAGGTCAGACGCCGCGAGGGCTAGCGAGTCGCGTGGCAGGATGGCCGACGACGCGCCTCGCGCCGGATGCCTCGTGCTGGCGGGCCGTGCCCGGTACGGGCCCGAGCGATTCAGAACAGCAGGGTCACGAGCAGCGCCGCGCCGCCGACGACCAGGGCCGTGACCACGGCCAGGCTGACCAGCGCGTTGAGCCATCGGTCGATCCTGGACTCGGCAGGCGGCATCCCGCGGCGAGTGGCGCCGTGGCGCGATTGTCGTGAAGACTTCAAGGCCGGTGGCATGGATGAGCTCCGCAATGCTTCATCGTCCTGTTAATAAATGCTTTATCGTCCTATTAACGGCGGCATGGAGAGGAAATACAGTCATAAATTAAGCCGTTTCACGATTTTTCTCCATCTGCCCCGGCGCCGCTCGACCTCCGCCTCGTTCGTGCCAGCCGCCCTCATCCCCTGACGAAAACGGCCCCGATCCTTGCAGACCGGGGCCGGGACTTCCCACGCCGATGATCAACGCGGGTTGATGCGGCGGTTCTTGATGTCGGGGGCACGCCGATAGCGATCTTCTTCTCCCAGTTCCTCGGCCTCGAAGGCGTCGGCACCCACAGGAGTATCGCTATGGCGTCGATAGAGCGCGGTCAGCATGGCCTTGCGATCGGCGCGCAGCTCTTTCAACGTCACGAATATCATCCCGTAGAGGATGAAGGTGAAGGGCAACGCTGCCAGCACCGAGGCCGATTGCAGCCCTTTCAGTCCGTTCTCGCCGCCGGCCGAGAGCAGCGTCAGGCAGATCGCCGCGATCAATACCCCCCAGATGATCCGCTTCATCAGCGGCGGATTGAGCGAGCCGTTGTCCGTCATCTGCGACACGATGTAGGTCGCCGAGTCCGCCGACGTCACCAGGAAGATGAAGATCAGGCAGAGGGCGACGACCGACAGCACGTTCGAGAACGGCATCAGATCGAACATCTGAAACAGCGCCGAAGTGATATTGTCGGACGTGGCCTGGGCAAGCCCCGCGTCGCTGTTCATCTCCATCTGGATGGCGGCGCCACCGAAGACCCCGATCCACAGACAAGCCAGCAGCGGCGGCACCACGAGCACCCCGAAAACGTACTGCTTGATGGTTCGTCCGCGCGAGATTCGCGCCACGAAAGTGCCCACGAACGGCGACCAGGCGATGACCCAGGCCCAGTAGAAGAT
>NZ_CEXLVS010000258.1:0-3370 GCF_982684285.1 Salinicola sp.
GATTCCAGGCGGCGATGCCCAGGCTCTTGATATCGCCCTGGGGGGTTACCAGTTGCAACGTATCGGCGCTGGCATAGGCCTCCCCGTCGAGTCGGTCGAGCAGTGTATCGGTGGTCATGCCCGGCTCCCACGCCAGCCTGGCAACGCCCAGGGGCGTCCAGGCTTCGATCCAGTCGGGTGTTTGGCACCAGCCCAAGGTGTCGACGTCCTCGAGTCGCGGCACCTGGCGCAGATGCGCCATCAGCCAGGTCGGATCGACGCGCCCCGGTATCCGCCCCTTGTCCAGTTTGCCGAGCGCCTCGCGCCAGGCGTCGAGGCCGTCACCGACCTGGGGCGCATCCAGTAGCCGTGCCTGCATGGCAAGTCCCGCCAGCTCGGCGTCGAGGCGTCGGTGGCGCTGCCGATCCTCGGCCGTCGCGTCATCTCGAGCCACGAAGGCGCGCGACCAGTTGACCGGGGTTTCCCGCTCCACCGTCAACCAGGCATCGAGCAGCGAAGGGGAAGGCGCTGGTGGGCGACGCCCCTCGATGTCGATGGTAAAGGTGGAGGCCGGCTCGGTGTCGTCCTGCGCGCCGGCGGTGCCGACCAGACCGAGACCGCACAGTGCAGCGGCGAGAAAACGGCGGGCGGCACGCCATGACCGGCGCCGATGAAACGGAAAACGGGGGGTCACCATGTGTCGGTCTCGTCCTTGATGGGCTTCACCAAAATCCCTGTCTCGCTTTCGCCGAATCGCGACGGTGGCAGTGTTACCAAGGGCGGGCGACCTGCCAGTCGAATATCGGCCCGCCGGGCCATGGCTGGGTTTCGACCGCCCACAGGCGGCCGTCTTCCGGCGCTCGCCAGAGCGTGCCGTGAGTGACGTTGCCATCCTTCCAGTTCAGCGTTTCATGGCACACCTGTAACTCTCGCGACGTCAGCGGTAGTTCGACACGGGAAGGTGCCGCCTCACAGTCGAGGAGGGCGGTCGCCTGGCCATGGTGTAGATTGCCGTCTGCCGTCTGCCACTCCCGTTCGAGACGATAGGCAGTCGAGGAGGAGCTTCTCCAGGGAGGGGTATCGAGAACGTTGCCTTCCCCGTCACGGAGTTGGGTGTCGATCACGTTCTGCTCGAGGCCGGCACTGCTGTGCAGGTAGCCATCCTCCAGGGCGACGGTGGCCGAGTCACGGAACTGCCAGTAGGTCATCTCCCCAGCCTGACTCGCCAGAATCACCAGTCCGCCATGCCCTGCGACGTGGAAGTCGAGCGATGCATAGGAGGTGGCGGCGGCCTGGTCGGAGACGTCATCGCCAGCGAGTCCCGGGACGATGCCATCCAGCGGGCGGCTTCCCCCCAAGGAGCAGCCGGAGAGCAGGAGGCTCGTCATGGCGAGACAAAAGAAGACCGCCCGAGGGCGGCCTTCCAGGCGGTAATGACGTGCCGCTGTCATTACCGGGTCCCGGTCGTACCGGTGGTGCCGGTCGTTCCGGTGGTGCCATCACTGCCACCTGCAGCGGCCAGCGCGCCGACCGACGATGCCGCAGTGCTGGTGCCGGCAGCAGATGCTGTCGACGCACTAGCGGCAGAGCCGGCTCCGGCGGCGCTGCCCGTTGCCACTTCCTGGGCAACGGCGAGTGAAGAGACAGCCATTAACGCGACTGCCATTATGGCCAGTTTCTTCATAAGTACCTCCTAACGTGTTGGTTAAACCAACGATGTGGTCCGGAGACCACCTGTATTCTTACCAATATCACGGATTTGATCAATTATAACTTTCAAATTTATGGAATTGTAGTGTGTCAAAAACAAGACACCCGTCGGGTTGCACTGAAGAGCATCAAGTATAGTTAGCGACGCTCGTATATGGTGCAAGCGTCGCGAGATAAAGCAATAAAATTATAATGTGTTTTTGTGAAACATTGGTTATCGCTATCGTGATTGCCAAGTTTAATTTGTCTATAAATGGCGACAGTCGGCCTGTTTGTAAGGTTGGTGAAGTGCGTAAATTGGTCGAATGGCAGGATAAAAGGCCGGGTTCATCGCGCCTCGCTTGGGCCGAAACCCCGGTTGGGTAAGGCAATTTGGTATGTGTGATCCTGTAAGTCATTGAAAAATAAAGGCAGGTCTTTATAGGGTGCGGGTTTGTTTCAATTGGTTTCTTGTGTCAGATGGTGTGTGTTTCAAGCCCTGAAAAGTAACTGACTGCTTTTGTTGATATCTTTGGCTGTCGCGAATTCGTCACACCTGTTCGTTATCAGTAAGGGCGGGATCCGTGTTGATTCATGGAATTCTTGGTTCTTGCACACTTCGGAACGCCGTTTTGTAACTCAAGGGTTAGGTATTTTGTTTGTTTTGAAAAGCTGGCACGTTATTGGCATTGGTTGATTTGTGAAGGGGCTGAGTCAAGGATTGCTCGACTTCAAGCTCGCGCATTGATGGCCAGTCGCCGTCGATGACGGGCGATTCATGTTTTTGAGTCAATTGGCACGATAAATAAGGGCGTCAGGGAATGCCGTTAAAACCCTGGGGCGGTAGCGTGTTTAAATTTTAAGGTTTAAAGCGGAAGTCATTCGCGAGTCATGTTAGTCAGGACTCTATATGGAAGAGAGAAGGGGTGGTCGACAGGGATGATGAAATTTCGCGAGGGTCGCAGGCGTTCCATTACCCGATGGCGCTTGCCCGTCTTGTCGTTGTCACTGGTCGTCGCGGTTTCCGGCTGCGCCTTTGCCCCAGGGGGGCATATCGACTACGACACGAACTCCGCGCCGATCGATGATTTGGTCGACGTGGAGCCGATCACGCTGGGGCTGGTTCGGACACAGCAGGCGGTCACATCGCTGCGGGGTGGCAGCGGTGACGAGGCCGACCTGCAGCGAGCGGCGGCCGCTTCCCACCGTGACCCGGCGCTGGAGGGCCGCTACGAGTATCACATCGGTATTGGCGATGTGCTGTCGATCATCGTCTACGACCATCCGGAGTTGACCATACCCGCCGGCAGTGAGCGGCCCACGGAGGATACGGGCAACACCGTCTATAGCGACGGCACGATCTTCTATCCTTACGTCGGGCGAATCCAGGTGGCCGGTCGCACCGTGGAGGATGTCCGCTCCCAACTGCAGCGTCGCCTGGCAACCTACGTCACCGAGCCGCAGGTCGACGTCAAGGTCGTGGGCTTCAACTCGCAGAAGGTTTACGTCACGGGACAGGTCGAGAACCCCGGGGTGATGCCCATCACCAACGTTCCCATGACGGTGCTCGACGCGGTCAATCTCGGTGGTGGACTCAACGGCGACGATGAGTGGCAACCGTGTAAACGCGGATTCTTTCTACCGGTGCGCGTGCTTTCCAGGCTGTTCCGGCGATTGTTCCTGGAACAACTCACCGCAAAGC
>NZ_CEXLVS010000258.1:3380-5618 GCF_982684285.1 Salinicola sp.
CGATGCTCCAGAATGGTGACATGCGCCAGAACCAGCTGCTCCGGGACGGCGATGTCCTCCATGTGCCCGATATCGGAAGCCAGAAAGTCTTCGTCATGGGCGAAGTGATGGACCCGGTGACCCTCCCGATGGGGAACTCCCGCCTCTCGCTGACCGACGCCCTTGCCGAGGCTGGCGGCATGGACGAAACCCAGGCCAACGCGAAGGGGATCTTCGTGATTCGCCAGTCCACGCCGGACAGCGGCAAACTGGCCACGGTCTATCAGCTCGACGCACGCAATGCCACGGCACTGGTGCTCGGGGCGCAGTTCATGCTGCAACCCACCGATATCGTCTATGTCACCGCCGCGCCGCTGAGTCGCTGGAATCGGGTCATCAATCAACTGACGCCGACGATCAGTTCGGTCTATCAGGTGACACGAGCCACGCGTGACTTCGACGAACTTCGCGACGGCAACTGACATGTTCGATCGGATACTGGTGTTGTGCACGGGCAATATCTGCCGCAGCCCGGTGGCGGAGGCGCTGTTGAGGCAGCGGTTCCCGGGCAGGCAGATCGGTTCCGCGGGACTCGGAGCGCTGGTCGGCGAAGGCGCCGAGCCCACGGCCCGGGAGCTGGCGGAGCGTGAGGGACTGGATCTGTCCGGACATGTCGCCCGACAGGTGGATGTCGGCATGCTGCAGTCCGCAGACCTGGTCCTGGTGATGTCCGAGGGTCAGCGTCGTGCCGTGGCGGAGCTTCATCCCGCCGCCAGTGGCAAGACGATGCTGCTCACTCGCTGGATCGGGGAGAGCGAGGTACCCGACCCCTATCGCAAGAGCCGGAGCGCTTTCGAACACGTTCATCGTCTGCTGACACAAGCCGTAGATGCCTGGGTAGGCAAGTTGCCGGATCGCTGAAAGGATGCAAAACCCCACATGACCACAAGCAATACATCGACGACATCGGCAGCGGGTAACCACGAAGAGATAGACATTCGTCGGCTGCTGGGGATTCTGCTGGACCACAAGAAGTGGGTGATGGCGAGCGTTCTGGGCTTCGCGTTGATCGGAATCCTGTACGCCAGCCTGGCGACGCCCATCTACCGGGCGGACGCCCTGGTGCAGATCGAGAGCGACTCGCCAGGCAACAATCCGCTCCAGGAGGTCACGAGTCTGCTGGGCGAAAAGCCGCCGACGCTCTCCGAGATCGAGATCATCCGGTCTCGAATGGTGTTGGGCCAGGCCGTCGACCTGCTCAATCTCGACATCAACGTGGCGCCAGTCACCATGCCGATCATCGGGGCCTTTCTCGAGCGTCAAGGTATCGGGCGTCCCGGCTTCGCCGACGGGTGGGGCTATGCGTTCAGCGGGGAGAGCATCGCCGTCAGCGAAATGCCGATGTCCGATGCCTATCTCGGCAAGACGTTCACTCTCCAGGTCCAGGACAGTTACACCTACCGCTTGCGGGATGCGGACGGGGAGTCGCTGGGGTCGGGCAAGGTCGGGCAACTGAGTAGCTTCTCGGGCGGTGACGTCGCCTTGCGGGTGACGTCGATCCAGGCACCAGCCGGCGCCGAATTCACCGTGCAGCACGTGCCGCGACTGGCGGCCATCAATGGGTTGCGGGGGCGCTTCGAGGGCGGGGAGGCCGGCAGCGAGACGGGTATTCTCAGCTGGAGCCTGACCGGCCCCGATCCGGACGCCGCCAAGAAGACGCTCAACACCATTGCCGACATCTATTACTCCCAGAACGTCCAGCGCCAGTCGGAAGAGGCGCGCAAGAGCCTCGAGTTTCTGAATACCCAGGTGCCGCAGATCCGTAGTCAGCTGAACCAGTCGGAGGAGAAGCTCAACGAGTATCGGGAGTCCAGGGACAGCGTCGACCTCTCGCTGGAGACGAAATCGGTCCTCGAGCGGATCGTCAACCTGGAGTCCCAGCTGAACGAGCTGGAGATGAGCGAGGCGGAGATCTCCCAGCGCTTCACCAAGAGCCATCCGACCTACCAGGCGCTGCTGGAGAAGAAGGCGCAGCTCCAGCGCGAGCGGGACAATCTCGACAAGCAGGTCAAGGGGCTGCCGGAGACGCAGCAGGAGATACTGCGGCTGCAGCGGGACGTCGAGGTCACCAACGAGATCTACGTCCAACTGCTCAACAAGGTGCAGGAGACCAAGATAGCCGAGGCCAGCACGGTGGGTAACGTGCGGATTCTGGACAACGCCGAGGTTCTTCCGGCCCCGGTGGCACCGAACAAGCCG
>NZ_CEXLVS010000259.1:0-5617 GCF_982684285.1 Salinicola sp.
ATTCCCGTGCTTGGCTTCCACTTTCCGTTTCCGGGCCTCGGTCACATGCTCAAGACCGATCAAGCCTACGCCTGGGTCCCCGCTAACTGGCAGTTCTGACGCCTTGGCTATAGGAGAAATTTCATGAGCCATCAGCCAACGATGGATAGGCGGGGTTTCCTGGGCACGGTCGGTGTGGCGGCAGCCGGGCTGGCCATGTCCACGCGCGTCATGGCGCAGGGCCAGGCTACGGAGATGGCGGCGAGATCCGGCAGGTCTTCGAGAGACAGCAGTAGCGCGCTGGCGTGGGCTCCTCTTATAGAGAAAAGCCCTGGTTTTCCAGGGCTTCTCTGGCGAGTGGCGAATACACTCTACTGCGGTGCGGCCAAATGGCAGCACTCGCGCAAAGCCTTCATACCCTCATCTTTTCTCTTCATTTCGAGACCTGCCCCGCCAACGAACACGCCCATCTTGATGTACTGCTCAACGAAATAATTCTCACCGGCACTCGCGGTAAACACGAGCGTATTGTCACTGAACTCGGATTCCGTCGACAGGCTGTGCTCGCCCGGCTCGATCAACTCGTAAAAATAGACGCCATTAGCCGTCTCACCAAGAAGTTGGCCATCCAGGGAGACAGACTTCTTTAGTGCCTTGCCCATGAAGCTGTCGCGGTAGACGTAGAGACCAGCTTCACCCTTCGGAGGTGCGGGGAACTGCTTGAGTGCAAGATCTTCATCGCTGGATCCCATGGGCACCGAGGCGCACCCTGAAACCAGCAGCGTCGTGGTGATGAGCGCGCCTAGAATCGCTTTTTTATACATCTATGTTCCCTTCTTGAATCTTTTCTTGGTATTTGTCGCGGCAAGCCGCTAACCAAGTATCGGCCGTCAAAGGGATTTTCTTGATGAGGGCAAATTAGGGACCGAGCGCCACGTGGCCGTATTACCCAAGCAGCAGATCGCCCTCGATGGGAATGAACTGGCTCGCCGCGTTGATGAGCGAGTGCGCGGTGAGCTTGGGCACGCCGTAGACTTCGACACGCTTGCCGTGGACCTCGCGGATCTTGCGCGCCAGCAGGTCGAAATCGCCGTCGCCGGAGGCCAGCACCACCACGTCCGCCCGGGCTGCATACTCGATGGCGTCGAGGGTGATGCCCACGTCCCAGTCGCCCTTGGCGGAGCCGTCCGCGCGCTGGATGAACGGCTTCAGCTTCACCTCGAAGCCAATGCTGCGCAGGGTGTTCTGAAAGCCGCGCTGCTTGGCATCGCCCTTGTCGGTGGCGTAGCAGCGGGCGGTCAGCACCTCGCGGCCCGCCGTCGCCCGCGCCCAGAAGCGGCGATAGTCGAACTGCTTGGCGTAGGCGTCGCGCACGGTGTAGTAGACGTTCTGGGTGTCGACGAAGATCGCGACCGTGGTCATGGGGCAGGATTTCCAGGGGTGGCCGAGCGCCAGCGTATCACGCGACCCCAGGGCGCGCCGCCGGACCGTTTCCGGCCCGCCGACGCGATCTCGATGGTGCTGCTATGGGCGAACTCGCCGCGGCGGCCGAGCCCAGTGCCTAGCGGGCGAGTTCTTGGCGCACGATGGCCGCACCAGCGCTCAAAGCCTTCAGCTTGCCCTGCGCCACCTCACGAGACAAGGGCGTCATGCCGCAGTTGGTGCAGGGGTAGAGCTTGTCGGCATCGACGAACTGCAGCGCCTTGCGCAAGGTCTCGGCGACCTCTTCCGGTGTTTCGATGGTGTTGGTGGCTACATCAATGGCCCCGACCATCACCTTCTTGCCGCGGATCAGCTCGATCAGCTCCATCGGCACGTGGGAGTTCTGGCACTCCAGCGAGACAATATCGATGTTCGACGCCTGCAGCTTGGGGAAGATCTCCTCGTACTGGCGCCACTCCGACCCCAGGGTCTTCTTCCAGTCGGTGTTGGCCTTGATGCCGTAGCCGTAGCAGATATGCACGGCGGTCTCGCACTCGACCCCTTCGATGGCTTTCTCCAGGGCGGCGATACCCCAGTCGTTCACCTCGTCGAAGAAGACGTTGAAGGCGGGCTCATCGAACTGAATGATATCCACGCCGGCGGCGGCCAGGTCGCGGGCCTCCTGGTTGAGGATCCTGGCGAACTCCCAGGCCAGCTTTTCGCGGCTCTTGTAGTGGCCGTCATAGAGCGTATCGACCATGGTCATGGGGCCCGGCAGCGCCCACTTGATCGGCTGGTCGGTCTGCTGGCGCAGGAACTTGGCATCCTCCACGAAGACCGGCTTCTCCCGCGCCACGGGGCCGACCACCGAGGGTACGCTGGCGTCGTAGCGATCACGGATCTTGACGATCTCGCGCTGCTCGAAATCGACACCGCTCAAGTGCTCGATGAAGGTGGTGACGAAGTGCTGGCGAGTCTGCTCGCCGTCACTGACGATATCGATTCCGGCCCGCTGCTGATCGTGCAGGGAGACCCGCAACGCATCCCGCTTGCCCTCGGCCAGCTCCTCGTCCTGCAGTTTCCACGGCGACCAGAGCGTCTCGGGCTGGGCCAGCCAGGCGGGCTTGGGCAGGCTACCGGCGGTCGACGTGGGCAACAAAGTCTTCATGCAAAAGTGACCTTCATAACGGGTTGATCAAAGGATGTCGTTGGAGCGAGTCGATCACGTTGAAACAGGTTGATCAAAAAGAGTCGTTGGAACGGGCTGATCAAAGAGAGTCGTTGGCCGACCACTGCTCGAGCACCTGGCGGTAGGGCTTGATGAAGTGCCGCTCGGTGAACTTGCCCTGCTCGACGGCCAGTTGGCTGCGCTCTTCGCGGTCGTAGACGATGCGCGTTAGCGAGTAGTCCTGATGCTCCAGGCTGGGCTGGTAAATCTTGCCCGCGACCGAGTTGGCGTTGTAGATCTCGGGGCGGTAGATCTTCTGGAACGTCTCCATGGTGCTGATGGCGCTGATCAGCTCGAGATCGCTGTAGTCGGCCAGCAGATCGCCGGAGAAGTAGAACGCCAGCGGCGCGACGGCATGCGGCGGCATGAAGTAGCGCACCTCGAGCCCCATCTTGCCGAAGTAGAAGTCCGTCAGCGAGGAGTCATCGTTTGCGTACTCCACGCCCAGTACCGGGTGGCGATTGTCGGTCTGGCGATAGACCTTGCTGCTGGAGACGCTGAGGCAGATGACCGGCGCCTTGCTGAAGGAGGCCCGGTAGGCATCGGAGTCGACGAAGCGCTTGAACAGCTTGCCGTGCAAGTCGCCAAACCCATCGGGGATGCCGAATTCGGAACGATCGCGGTTGTGCTCCGACAGCCAGACGCTGAAGTCGTAGTCGCGCACGTAGGAGGAGAAGTTGTTCCCCACCATGCCCGGAATACGCTTGCCGGTGTGCTTGTCGATGATTGTCGTCTTGAGCATTTCGATCGCCGGGAAGGTGTCGTCCTCGTCCTCGGCACCCACGCTCAGCTCACCGGTGATGATGTCGAGTTCGACGGCGTAGCGATCCGCTCTGGGGTTGTCCCAATGCGCCAGGGCATTGAAGCGGTTGTCGATCATCGTCAGCGCATTGCGCAGATTCTCCTCGCGCCGCTCCCCACGCGCCAGGTTGGCGAAGTTGGTGGTGGTGCGCGTGTTCTCGGCCGGGCGATAGTTTTCGTCGAACCGCACGCTCTTGATATCGAATGTGAAATCGTGACTCATCGCGAACAAGCACCCTGGTAATTAGAGAGGCGCTGGCACCGTGAGAAGGCCCAGCGTCCGTCAATGCAGTGTTTTCGTCTGGCGTATCGACAGACAGGCGCATCAGCGCCTGTCGTCGAAGCGGATGCGCTCTTTATGCCAGAGCCTGTGGATGCATGAAAAGCGATAAGATTTCACCTAACCATGAATAGATTTCATGATTCGGTATGAGGCAAGTGTTGGTGTGCTTCAGTATCAAGGACAACTAACTAGTTGAACGCGGTGATGTTGAAGCCCGAAGCAATCGCGGCCGCGACCACGCCAGACTGAACGATCGGGCCAAGGCAGAAGCAGCAGGCAGACCAGAGGAGTAGGTTGCGAGCATTGTCAGGACGTGCGGGGCCGAAACGGGCAGCGTCGCAAGGGCCAGGACTAGACCGACCAGCGCTGCCATCAGGCTGCGCCGCGTGCCGAGTGCATCGCTAAGCCGGCCCCCACCAAAATTCCCGATCATCGCAGCTGCGCCGAATGCCGTGATCGCCAGGCTGACTGCGGCAGGAGACACGTGGGTTACCTCCGTCAGCAGCGATGCAAGAAAGGTGAATACCACGAATGACTCGCCGGACTCCGTCGTGCCGATGGCGAAGGCCGCCACGGCAAGCGCGAACAATGCGGGCGACATCGGTGTTGCTCCTTATGCGCCGATCAGATCGCCAAAGTGCGCGGCAAGGCGACTTTGCTGCCACAGACCCGACGCTCGGCGCGCTGCTCGGACGCGCGCCGGAGATTATAGAGGAAGGCGCTGCTTGCGCACGGGCCGAAGACTAACCTTGATAGCGTTCAACCGTAGGACACCGTCGCCTTTAGCAAGTTAGGTTCCTCGACGTCTAATCCGTCTGGCCGACCGCAGACCAATCGCGCTCCCCACCGTCAGCACCGATGATCGCGTCCATGCGCGAGGCGATCAGCTCCGTCAGCGGCAGATCGGCGTCGCCTGCCGCCGCGATCGCCAATCCCACGTCCTTGCGGCCCAGCCGCATCGGGAATCCCGCCGGCTCGAACCGCTTTTCCGCGATGATCGGTCCGTAGCTGCCGATCAGGCGATTGCCGTAATTCACTTCGAGCATCAGCGCCGCCATCCGATCCGCAGCGATGCCGTGGGCGGCGACGATGCGGAACTGTTCCGTCAGCATCTGCATGATGGCCGGGATGCCGGCGTTGAGCGCGACCTTCGCTGCCGCGGCCATCACCGGGCGGTCGCCGACCCGATGCGTCCCCGCCCCGATCGCGTCGAACAAAGGCTGTGCGACATCCAGATCCTCCGCCGTGCCAGCCGCGATCACCGACAGCTTGCCAGCCGCCGCCACGTCCGGGCGGCCCAGCACCTGCGCCGACACGAAACGCTGCCCCGCCGCAGCGTGCGCCTCCGCCAGTCTGGCGGTGAGGTCCACGCTGACCGTGCTGCATGAGATATGCAGCAGGCCGGGACCTGCCGCGAGCAGCCCGCCGTCTCCGAACACGACCGCCTCGACGGCCGCGTCATCGGCCAGCATCGTCATAGCGGTGCCAGCCCGGGCGGCCGCGGCGAGATCGGCGGCGACACTCGCACCCCGCGCAGCGAACGGCTCGGCTTTGGCCCAGTCCCGGTTCCAGACGGCGACCTGGTGACCGGTCGCCACGAGATTGTCGGCCATGCCCGAGCCCATCTGCCCGAGCCCGATAAATGCTACATCCATCTCCATCTCCTTAAGGTCCGAAGGCACCGGCGATCTAAGTTGACCAACCCGACGACATCGGTGTTGCTCTTCATGTGTCGGCCAGATCGGCAACGTGCGCGGCGAGGCCGGTTTGGCCCGGCGCAACGTGGTCGGCCATGGTGTGGCGATCGGGGAAGTCACCGCCGTTTTGCGACCGGAAGGGAATCGGCGCGACGGTGAATAGCCCGGCGAGACGCACACGCCATGCTTCCTTGATCGCCTCCACTT
>NZ_CEXLVS010000260.1:0-5591 GCF_982684285.1 Salinicola sp.
CGTGTTCAGAAAGCGCTTTCTTGACTTACTCTTTCTTGACTTACTGAGTCGCCATCGCCGTGGTGTTGCCGGCCTTTTTGGCCTGGGCGGCTTCACGAGCGTCCATGCGCTGGTTCAGCGACTCGAGACGCGCATCGAGATCGGCGAGTTGCTTCTGCTTGTCGTCGGCATCGAGGGAATCGTCGGCGGCGACCTGGGCGCGCTGCTTGAACAGCGCCAGTTGACGGATCGGCAGCAGCTGGTCGTTGTCGGAAGCGGCGAAGCCGGACCACTGCAGCGGTTCGAGGATCTTTTTCTGCTTGTCGGTATCGCCGTAGCTGAGGAAGAACTGGCGCAGTTCGTCCTTGGTCTGCTGCGGCAGATTGGTGCGCCAGACCAGCGGGTCGGAGGGGATCAGCGGCGACTTCCAGATCACCTTGAGCTGGGCGGCCTTGTCGGGATGGGTGAGTTCGAGACGCTCCATGCTCTCGGTATTGAAGGTGGCGACGTCGACCTGGCCGTTGGCCACGGTCAGCGCATTGGTCTCGTGGTTGGCGTTGAGCGTGCGCTTGAACGCGGTGTTGGGATCGACGTGATTCTTGGCGAAGACGTAGTAGCCCGGCACCAGGTAGCCCGAGGTGGAGTTGGGGTCGCCGTTGCCGAAGGTCAGCTCGCCGGCGTGCGCCAGCACGTCTTCAACCGTGTTGTAGGGGCTGTCCTTGTTGACGATCATCAGGCTCCAGTAACCCGGCGCACCGTTGGCGGCGACGGTCTGGGCGAAGATCTCGCCGCCGGCGCGATCGACCGCTTCCATCGCCGACTTGTTGCCGTACCAGGCCAGATCGATCTTGTCGAAACGCATCGCCTGGATCACCGCGGCGTAGTCGGTGGCGAAGAACGGCTCGACCTTGACGCCCAAGGCGTCGGACATGTCGTCCAGGAATGGCTGCCACTGGGTCGACTGGTTGGAACTCGACTCGGTGGAGATGATGCCGAAGCGCAGCGGCTCGTCGGCGGCCTGGGCGGAACCGACGGCGAGCGTGCCGCCGAGCAGGCCGAGCCCGGCGATCAGCGGCAGGGCCGTGCGACGCAAGAGGGATGAGATCATGTCGTTTCCTTGAAGTGTCGTTGATGATGGGTCGTTGGTGATAGATCTGTGGCAACGAATCGATGGTCAGCGGTCGAGCGTGCGCCCGGATCAGCCCACCGCGTGCAGCGGCGTCGCGATCCGGTGATCGGGCTGGCGGGACTCGAGCTCGTCGAGACCGGCGTTCTCGTAGAGCGCCTGCAGGCGAGCGTCGGTGAGACCCGCGATCGGCCCGTCGTAGTAGAGGCGGCCCTGCTTCAGTGCGATGGCGCGGCGGCAGTAGCGGCGGGCAACGTCGACCTGATGGAGGGTGACGACGATGGTGCGGCCATCCTCGCGATTGATCCGCTGCAGGATCTCCATCACCTCGCGGGCACTGCGCGGATCGAGGGAGGCGATCGGCTCGTCGGCGAAGATCACTTCCGCCTCCTGCACCAGCGCCCGGGCAATGGCGACGCGCTGCATCTGGCCGCCCGACAGCGTGTTGGCGCGCTGATGGGCCAGTCCGACGATGCCGACGCGCTCCAGCGCCCGTAGCGCCAGATCCCGCTCCTGCTGGGTGAAGCGCCCGGTCAGCGCCCGCCAGCGCGGCATCGCGCCGAGGTGACCGATCAGCACGTTGGTCATGACGCTCAACCGACCGGCGAGGTTGAACTGCTGGAAGATGTAGCCGCAGCGGCGGCGCTGTTCGCGGCTGGCGCCGAGCAGACGCCCGCCGTGCTGGACGTCGCGATCCAGCACCCGAACATGGCTGTGCGACCGGCGGTCGGCGCGGGTCAATCCGATGAGGTGGCGCAACAGGGTCGACTTGCCCGATCCCGACGGTCCGATCAGGGTGACCAGCTCGCCGGCATGGATCTCGAAACCGATCTCGCGCAGGGCCGCATGGGGACCGAAGGATTTGTCGAGCCGTTCGACGCTAACGATGGCAGTCATGCGATTCGTCCCGGAAAGTGTCGGGCCGCGATGCATGGCCCAGAGTGTTGAACACAGTCTGGCGACGTCGTGTGACGGTTATTTATCTAGACAATTAAGAAACGATGACAGGTCGGGCGGCAGCGCGGGCAACCAAAAAAGCGCCCGAAGGCGCTTTATCAAATATTTCAGCGGGTTGAGAAATCGTGTCATCGAGTGGACACGAAATTGTCGCCAAAGCGTCATGCTGGATCGCGAATGATCGTCAGGCTTTTTCCTTGGCCGACAGAAAGCCGCCCTGCTGGAGCACGTCTTCGTAACCTTCGCGGAAGGTGGGATGGCGGAACGTGTAACCGGAATCGAGCAGACGCCGGTTGTTGCAGCGCTTGCTCGAGCGACGCCGCAACGGCGACTGGATCACGTCCGGCGTCTCGACCTTGAGCCGCTTGGCGATCCAGGCCATCACTTCGTGCAGCGGCGCCGAGTCGCAGTCGCTGGCCAGATAGACAGGCTCCAGCGGCTTGCCCTCCAACGACAGTTGAATCAGGTGCGCGATGACCCCTGCACAGTCGTCGCGATGGATACGGTTGGAGTACATCGGCGGGTTCGAGGCCGCGATCCGGCCTTCGCTCACCTGGCGAATCAGGCGATCGCGCCCCGGGCCGTAGATGCCCGAGAAACGCACCGCCGTGCCGGGCAGATCGTGCGCGAGCAGTGCCTGCTCGGCCTCGCGCATCAGCGTGCCGGAGAAACCGTGCGGATCGGTTTCCGAGCTCTCGTCGACCTCCTCGCCACCCTGCTGGGCATAGACGCTGGTCGAGGAGACGAAGAGTACCCGCTCCGGCTTGTTCTCCCGGGCCCCGAAGGTTTCGAGGACCGCTTTCAGGCCCGTCGGATACGCTGTCTCGTAGGCCGACTCCTCGAACCGGTCCGCGGTGACGGCGTAGACGATGATGTCGGCATCCGGCAGCGCCGCCAGCGCCGCTTCGTCGGTGACGTCCAGCGCCACCGCCTCGATACCGGTTCCGTCCAGCGCCCCGACATTGCGCCGCGCGCCGATCACGCGATGACCGGCGTCGATCAACTGCTTCCCGAGCTGAGTGCCAATATCGCCACAGCCGAGAATTAGCGTTGTTTTCTTCACCTTTCCCTAGCCTCTTGGTAAAACGTCCTTGATGATTCGTCCCTGAGGACGCGCACGCACGAGCGTGACCACGAGAATTGCGTACCGCTGTTCACTTGCCAAATCGCGCTGACAGGGAGCCTTTCGGTCCCAGCCAATGACTCTAACAGAACTCCGCTACATCGTAACCTTGGCCCAGGAGCGCCATTTCGGCCGCGCCGCCGAACGCTGCTTCGTCTCTCAGCCGACGCTGTCGGTGGCCGTCAAGAAACTCGAGGACGAACTCGGCATCGCCCTGTTCGAGCGCTCCAAATCCACCGTTCAGGTCACCCCGCTGGGTGAGCGAATCGTCGAGCAGGCCCACCGCGTGCTGGAGCAGGCGACATTGATCCGGGAGATGGCCACCGAGGGCAAGGACCAGTTGATCAGCCCGCTGCGAATCGGCGCCATCTATACCATCGGCCCTTACCTGTTCCCGCACCTGATCCCGGCGCTGTCGCGCATCGCGCCGCAGATGCCGCTCTATATCGAGGAGAGTTTCACCGGCGTGCTGCGGCGCAAGCTGCGCAACGGCGAGCTCGATGCGATCTTCGTGGCGCTACCCTTCAACGAGCCCGACGTGGTCACCAAGACGCTCTACGAGGAGCCGTTCGAGGTGCTGCTGCCGGCCGGCCATCCGTGGACGGAGAAGGCGGCGATCGACAAGGAGGACCTGCTCACCGAACGCCTGCTGCTGCTCGGCGAGGGCCACTGTTTCCGCGACCAGATTCTGGAGGCGTGCCCGGCGATCAGCGCGCAGCTCAACAATCCCTCGAACACCCTGATTGCCGAGGGCGGCTCGCTGGAGACCATTCGCCACATGGTCGCTTCCGGGCTTGGCATCACGGTGCTGCCCAAGTTGGCGATCGGCACCGGTCATTACGAAGGCGGGCTGCTGGAGAGCCGCCCGTTCAAGGGCGACGTCCCGACGCGCAGTGTCGCACTGGCGTGGCGTGCCAGCTTCCCGCGACCCAAGGCGATCGATGCCCTGATCCAGGCGATCGATAAAATCCAGGGCAGCGACGTCGAGGCCGCATGAGCCTCGACGAACCCGTCACCGACCTCTCCGGCGTCGGCGAGGCGCTGGCCGGGAAACTGGCCAGGCTGGGCATCGAGCAGGTCGCCGACCTGCTGTTCCATCTGCCGCTGCGCTACCAGGATCGTACCCGGATCACCCCCATCGGCACCCTGCGCGCCGGCACCGAGGCGGTGGTGGAGGGCGAGGTGAGCGCCGCCGAGGTCGTCCGCGGCCGTCGCCGCAGCCTGCTGGTCCGGCTCAAGGATGGCTCCGGCATTCTCAGCCTGCGCTTCTTCCACTTCTCGCCGGCCCAGCAGCAGCAGTTCGTCAAGGGCGTGCAGGTGCGCTGCTTCGGCGAAGCCCGCGCCGGCAGCACCGGGCTCGAGATCTATCATCCGGAATATCGCCTGATCCAGTCCGACGCCACGCCGGTGGACGAACACCTGACGCCGATCTATCCCGCCACCGAGGGTCTGGCACAACCGCGCCTGCGCGCCCTGATCCAGCAGGCGCTGAAGCGACTGGCGGCAGCCCCCGAGAGCCTGCCGGAGTGGATTCCCGAACCGTTGCGGGGACGCTTTCGGCTGCCGGGGCTGATCGAATCGCTGCGCTATCTCCACGAGCCGCCGCCCGATGCCCCGCAGGAGCGTCTGGCCGACGGCCGTCATCCCGCCCAGCGACGACTGGCCCTGGAAGAGCTGCTGGCCCATCAGTTGAGCCTGCGCCAGGTCCGCCTGCGGATTCAGACCGATGGCGCCCCCCGGCTCGCCGCCGCCAGCAATCTGCAGGCGCGCTTTCTGACCCAGCTACCGTTCTCGCTGACCCAGGCGCAGCGCCGCGTGCTGGAGGAGATCGGACGCGACCTGGAGCGGGAGGTACCGATGCTGAGGCTGGTGCAGGGCGATGTCGGCTCGGGCAAGACCGTGGTCGCCGCCATGGCGGTACTGAACGCCATTGCCGGCGACTGCCAGGCGGCGGTGATGGCGCCCACCGAGATCCTCGCCGAGCAGCACTTCCGCCAGTTCCGGGCCTGGCTCGAACCGCTGGGGATCGAGGTGGGCTGGCTGGCCGGCAAGCTCAAGGGCAAGGCGCGCCTGGACCCCAAGGCGGCCATCGCCGACGGTCGCCCGCTCCGCTGGAAACGACCGATTGCCATGCAGTTAAACCTTCAGGAGACAGGCAATGGTCATTGGCGAGGTAACGCCGTCTGTCGCAGCGACCATCTCGCGATTCAGGCAACCGGGTCGCCCCGGGCAGCCACGCTTGCTTTCCAAGCGGACCTGACCGAGTTGGCAAGGGATATCCAGCCACTCGTCGATTTGGATCACCTCCACGGCCTCGGTCGTGGTGATTCCCGTCGATGCGGTGGCCAGATGGGCATAATCGTCGCTGTCCGGGAAGTATTTCAGCGCGCCGAAGCCCGCCTCTTC
>NZ_CEXLVS010000261.1:0-5581 GCF_982684285.1 Salinicola sp.
CCCTGGCAATCTGGGGGAGGATGCCAGCGACAACGAATTCAGTCATTCCGATACCGAATGCGCCAATCGCCAGCGCGAAAAGTGCTATTGGCATGATAGTATCTCCGTATATGATATGCTTCTCAGAATGTGATTCGGTTTTTTTAATTTTATTGGTAATGCTATTCGGAGGTAAATCGAAAATGGCGCCATCAGATAAAGAAACAGATGCTATTCGGCAGATAAGGCATCATCCGGCCGAACTTGATTCCATCGACCGAAAAATATTAGGCGCACTCGCTGAAGATGCGTCGCGCAGCTACGCCGAACTCAGCAAGATGGTGAACTTATCCGCCCCCGCTGTGCATGAGCGGGTAAAAAGGCTCAAGCGCGATGGGGTCATCAAGGGCACCATCGCGATTCTTGATGGCTGCAAGCTTGGACGAACGCTTCTGACCTTTCTGCTGGTCGATACCAGTAGCTACAGCGCGACGCGTAAACTACTGACCTTTGCCGAAAGACACGAGGTAGAAGAGCTGCATACCGTCGCAGGAGATGGCTGTGTGCTAATCAAAGTGCGCGCGGCTAACACCGAGTCTCTTGAGGATTTCCTGATGGAGATTCAAAGCCTCGAAGGTGTCAGGTCTGTCCGCAGCTACATTGCACTCTCAACATTCTTGGAAAGAGGTCCATCGCCAGGTTAGGCCAACTTCTCCAAAGCGTTATGGAAGGGGGCAGGAATCATGAGCAAGATTAATTTGATCTGCTGTCGTACTGTTATTGATCGGATGATGCCTCAGATAAAAGCGTAGGTTCGGTCACGATTCGCGAATCATCTTTAGCAGGATGATTGCCAAAAACGTGAGCGTATTCTCTCCTAAATGGCGTGGGCCGCGCGCCAGTTCATGTCGAATGTACACATGGTAAAAGCCATGATGGCGCTGGTTCGCAATGCGGCCCGGCTTTGGGGACATCGTAAACGGGCCAACCAGGTTTGTAGGGCTGCCCCCGCATCAACTACCGCCGGTCATCTCCTCCTCCTGACGAGTAGCCGCGCGGACAAAGGCGGTCGGGGATTGACCGAGCACCTTGCGAAACATGCTGGAGAAGGCGCCGGGGCTGTCGTAACCGAGTTCCAGCGCGGTTCGGGTAACGGAGCTGCCGGAGAGCAGTCTGGGAACGGCAGCCATCAGGCAGGCCTGCTGACGCCATACGGCGAACGACAGGCCGGTCTGCTGGCGGAACAAGCGATTGAAGGTGCGTTGGCTGCGGTGCAGTTGATTCGCCCACTCCTCGGGCAGGCTACGAATATGCGGCTGGGCGAGGAAGTCCCTGCAGAGGCTGGCCAGTTCGGGCTTCCGGGGCAAAGGCGCAAAGAGCGGCAGCGATGGCGCCAGTTGCAGCTCGTGCAGCATGAGTTGGGCGAGGGCGCCATCGCGACCGCTCTCGTCATAGAGCGCGGGCAGGTTGGCGGAGGCCAGCAGCAGGTGATGAAGCAGCGGCGACACGACCAGCACTTCGCAACCGGGGGAGGGGCGTGGCGCCGCAACGGGCTCGATATACAGGCTGCGAGTGCTGACGCCGTTCATCCGCACCCGGTGCCGCTTGCCCGCCGGCAACCAGACACCGCTGTAGGGCGGTACCACCCAGGTGCCGTCATCGGTGTCGACTTCCATCAACCCTGTCATGCCATAGAGAAACTGGGCGCGGCGATGGGTATGAAAGTCGAGCAGGGTGCCGGGACTGTAGTCGGTGCCGATGGCCACGACGGGCCGGGCGACATGATCCACGTCCGCCAGCGGGATATTGCGCATCGTCGTCAATCTGGCCGAAACACGACGATTATTGGCCAACGGGCGAATGTCGGCCACCCCTCATCGGAATATCGTTCCTGTCGTTGGATTTCTCGGGAGTGTTCCGGTGTATAGCGTATTGCTTCTCTGCGGCGGGCTGGCCGGCGTGACGACCGTGCTGTTCGGTTTCGGTGGCGGCTTCGTCGTCGTTCCCTTGATGGTTACCTTGCTGATTGCTGTCCATGGGGCGGATAGCGTGGCTGGCCAGGCGGCCATGCATATCGCGGTGGCCACTTCGACCGCGCTGATGATCTTCGCTGCCTCTCTATCGACATGGCGTCACCACCGGCGACGGACCGTGCAATGGCGTCTGGTGCGTCCGCTGGTGGGCTATATCGCCATCGGTGCCGTGTTAGGGGCGGCAGCGGCGGTGTCGGTAAGTGGAGAGTGGGTGCGCTGGATGTTCATCGGCTATCTGGCGATCACGATTGCGGATGCCACCCTGCGGCCCGGTTTTCTGCACCAGGCGAGTGGAGAGGTGCGTCCCATGGGCCGTCTGGTGACGGCGATGACAGGCTTGTTCATCGGTATCGTTGCGGCCTTTCTGGGGGTTGGCGGGAGCGTGATGACCGTACCGCTGATGCGCCGCAGAGGGACCAGCATGACGGCTGCCACGGCAATGGCCAATCCGTTGTCGTTGCCGATGGCGATCAGTGGCACCGCGACCTATGTGTTGCTGTCGACCGGCGATACCCCGCTGGGCGCCTGGTATGCGGGGTACGTGGATCTGCGCGCCTTGCTGGCGCTGGCGGTGGGGTCTTGGCTCGGCATCCGCCTGGCGTCGCGATGGATCGGGCGCATTCTCGATCGCATTCATGCCGGGGTCTACCTGCTGCTGCTGACTGGCGTTCTGGCGGTGATGGTCGTCATGCGCTGAGTCTCGCCAACGATTTCTCCCCGCTTGACGCTGGCTCCACAAAAGGCGACTGGAACGTGGTGATCCTGGTCTCTGGCGGCGGATTCCCCAAAGAGTGCGTGATATGGTCCTTAGACGCCAACGCATCTGGATCAAGCCAACATGAGCGAACAACCACAAATTCTGATCTACGAAGATGCCGAGAAGGCGGTCGACGTGCGTCTGGATGATGGTCGCGAGACCGTCTGGCTGACGCAGCGGTAGATGTCCGAACTGTCTAATAAAGATGTTCGCACGATCAATGAGCACGTTCTGAACGTCTTTGATGAGAGTGAGCTGGAGCGGGAATCAACTATCCGGAATTTCCGGATAGTTCGCCAGGAGGGGGCTCATCAGGTCACGCGGGCCATCGAGCACTACAATCTGATGTGATCATTTCGGTCGGTTACCGCGTTAAATCACAGGCTGGAACTCGCTTCCGCCAATAGGCAACGCGTGTCCTGCGAGAACATCTCACCCAGGTTGGACGTTGCACTAGCAACGTTTTGAGGCCAACGCGCGGGAGCTGGAGGCAGCAATGGCGGTGGTGCGCAAGGCGGCGCACAGCTCGGCGTTGGATCTAACGGGCGGGCGAGGGTTGGAGGATATCGTGGCGCGTTATGCGCAGATATTTTGGTCCCCAACCAGATGTCCGATGAAGTTGCGGACCCAGTGGTGGCCCGCATGCCTATGACATCTCTCGTGCCAGATCAGATTGATTTTGAATTGTTCCCCCAGCCAGGGCAGGTTGACCCTCATGAATTTCTCCGACTGCCTGAGAAACAGGCGCCGCGGCACGAGCGCAACCAGATCACTATCTAAGACGATCTCCGGTAAGAGCAAAAAGGAGGCCGCTGACACGACGACGTTGCGTCGGTAACCAAGTGTCGCCAAAGCACTGTCCACTGGCGTTTCGAAATCGCCGCCCCGCGGTGACACCACGACGTGTTCCAGTTCGACATATTCGTCTATCGTCATATCCGCCTTCAGCCGAGGGTGATCGCGCCTTCCTATGAGGACATAACTTTCGTCGAATAGGTGACTTGTCCGCAGGTGGGGAGCCGGTGGCCTGGGAAGGGCGATGACAAGGTCGACGTCCTTGTTCCCCAGTTGCTGCTCCACCAGCTCGGGCATCAGGTTCCGAACGGCCACCCGTACTCCCGGCGCTATCTGCCGGAGAGCCAAGACCAGCGGCATCACCACTGTGGCCTGGATATAGTCTGAACAGCCGATTGATATGGTCAGCTTCGCCGTGCCGGGATCGAAGTCCTGATGAGAATGTAGCGCGTTGCGCACGTGATCCAGCGCGTCTCTCAGTTGCGGTGCAAGTTCGATTGCCTTGGCGGTCGGGATCATGCCTCGACGAGTCGGGAGCAGAAGCGGGTCGTCAAACAAATCCCGAAGCCGCGCGAGTTGCGCGCTTACCGCCGGCTGACTGAGGTTCAGTTGATCTGCCGCTTTCGTTACGTTTTGTTCGGCGAGCAGTACTTCGAGCGTCGCCAAGAGATTGAGGTCGATGCGACTGTTATTCACTCTGTCTATTCCTGGTCGCCATTTAATCAACTCTATATATGATAATCGCGGCGCTGCCCATCAACGGCTTGGCCGGCTGAGGGGAAGCTGTTTGTGTTGGCGTCGGACTCCTGGCGCGAACGCGATCGCGGCTGGTCTCACGATTGGTAGATAGCCGCCAAACTGGAGCTTACGGGGCCGTGCAACGCCGACTGGCCAATCGAACACTCGCGTGCAAGTGCTGCCAACGTGGCGATCAGCGACTAGGTATCCGCTATCTGGATACCACATGTTAAGAAAATCGATTTCAGAAATATTACTCGAATGCTCATATTGAGGGCAGCCGGGCATCCAACCCCGAGCCGGAGGCATCGAGTGATCTTAGTCAGCATCCCATCCCGACTAGCTCAGCGCGCGCTTTGGCGCGAACTGCTGCGACGAAACAAGCATTCCGCTGGTGATCGACAAGCCTCGCCGCGCCATCAACAGAGTAAGTATCGAAATCGATGTCGGCATCATCGTGCCGAGCGCGCCCGCGCGTGCACGCAGATCCTATGAAAACGTCTGTATCACCAACGTGCGAGTCCTAGCGAGCAATTGATACCGATCGGGAACATCAATCAAGCGGACACAGCTCTCAACGCTGCGGAGACAATCTCGTGAAAAAAAATATTCTCATCGTTTACGCGCACCCCGAGCCCACTTCACTGACACGGCAGCTGGTCGACGTGACCGCTGAGACGCTGTCGGCAGCGGGGCACACCGTGGTCCATTCGGACCTCTACGGCATGAAGTGGAAGGCGGTGTACGACGCCGATGACTTTCCGATGCGCGACAACGCTGAACGGCTGTCGTTCATCATGGAGTCAGGCCATGCTTATGCAAGCGGCCATCAGACGCCCGACGTGATCGCCGAGCAGCAGAAGCTGCTCGAGGCCGACGCTGTGGTCCTGCAATTCCCGTTGTGGTGGTACGGCGTGCCCGCGATCCTCAAGGGCTGGATAGAGCGGGTCTATGCCTTCGGTTTTGCCTACGGCTATCAGAATGGCTCCAACCAGTTCCGCTTTGGCGAGGGCATCCTCAAGGGCAAGCGAGCGCTGGTCAACGTGCAGGCCGGCGGCCCAGCGGCCGACTATGGTCCGCGGGGTATCAACGGGCCGATCGAGCAACTGCTGTTCCCGCTGACTCATGGCGCGCTGTTCTACCCCGGCATGGACGTGCTCCCGACGCATGCGGTCTATCGCGCGGCTCACGTTTCCACGGCGGAGGAAGTGGAGGCGATCAAGGAAGCATGGCGTGTGCGTCTCGCCGGGCTATTCACCGACGCGCCGATTCCCTTCCG
>NZ_CEXLVS010000262.1:0-5487 GCF_982684285.1 Salinicola sp.
TGTCGTGGAACCGCGAGCGGCGAGCGGCCGGATCACCGCCGCTCTAGCGCTGGCGCGCAGATGACGATGAAGCACGCCAGGATGCCCAACAGGCAGAAAGCATAGTGCAGGGTGATGAAGTGGGCGGTAAAGCCGATCGCCGGTGGGCCCACCAGCATCGCGCCGTAGCCCAGTGTCGCGACGCTGGCGATCGCCACGCCTGGCGACGGCGCCGGATCGTTGGAGGCGCGGGTGATCGCCAGCGGCATGATCAGGGCGTAGCCCACGCCGAGCAGCACGAAGCCCGCGAGGGCGGTGTAGAGATTGGCAAACAGCACCGCCAGCAGCACGCCGGCCAATGCCGAGGATCCGGCAAAGCGCGCCGCTTTCCTCGGGCCGAAGGCCGATATCAGGCGATCCCCCATGAGCCGCATGATCACCATGGCCACCGAGAACACGGTGTAGCCGAGCGCCGCCTGCGCTTCGCTGGCCGACGTCACCGCCACCAGGAAGAGCGCGCTCCAGTCCGCCATGGCGCCTTCGCCGATCGAGGCGCACATGGCAATGATGCCCACCCATAGCAGGCCGCCCCTGGGCAGCGGGAACAGGCTGCCGCCGGAGGCGCGGGGGCGGGTTTCGGACTGCCAGCGAATGTGGGCAACCCAGCTCGTGATGGCGTAGAGCGACAAGGCGAAGACGGTGAAGTGCACCGCCAGCCCCAGTTCCAGCTTGACCGCCAGGTAGCCGGCGGCGGCACCGAGGCCGGCACCCAGGCTCCACATCGCATGCAGCGACGACATCACTCGCCTGCCGATGTATCGCTCCGCCTCGCCGGCCCAACTGTTCATGGCCACGTCCATGGCGCCGTGGGCGCCGCCGAACAGGAACAGCGCGGGCGCCAGCAGCCACAGTCCGGGGGCCAGCGCGATCAGGATCAGCGCCAGGGTGTAGAAGATCGCGATGGCGAGCGTCGTGCGTGCCGCGCCGAAGGCATCCGAAGCGCGGCCGGCGAGCGGAAAGGAGACGATGGCGCCCAGCGCGAGCAGTAGCAGCAGCAGCCCCAACTGGCCGCCGTCGATCCCGTTTTGCTGAACGACGGTGGGGATTCGCGACGCCCAGGCGCCGAACAGCCCGCCATTGAGGATGAAAGCGGCGGCAACGGCGAGCCAGATCCGGCGTGCACTAGGCATGAATGATCTCCATCCCATCCTGATTGAAATCCGCGACGGCGGTGGTGTCGGCGTCGGTGATGAGGCAGTCCAGGTGCTCCGGTGCAACGGCGCGGTAGCGCGCGCGGCGACCGATTTTCTCGCGCGAGGCCAGGGCGATCGTTCTAGCCGCCACCCGTGTCATCGCAAGCTTGAGCTGCGACTCGTGCAGGTCATCGGCACTGAGGCCGAATGCCGGGTCGATCCCGCAGACGCCGAGCACGGCGATGTCGACATGGATATCCGTCGTGGCCAGCAGCGCGGCATCGCCGACATTGATGCCACCGCTGGGGCTCAATTTCCCGCCCAGCATGAACACCTCGACACCGTTCTTTTGGCAGGCCACGGCAATCCATGGCGAGGGGGTCATGACCAGCAAACCTGGCTGCGGCTGCAGCCGCTCGGCCATCGCCAGCAGGGTGGTGCCGCCATCCAGCAGCAGCGTCGACGCGCCCTCGATTTCGCGTAGCGCGCGGGAGACGATTGCGGCCACCGCAGGGTTCTGGCTCGAGGTTCGATACTGCATCGGCGGTGACGGCGGCGCAGCGGAGACCGCGCCGCCGCGCACCCGTTGCACCTCGCCCCGTTGCTCCAGGGCGATGATGTCGCGGCGGATCGTATCCAGCGACACCTCGAACTCCACGGCAAGCTCCTGCGCGATCAGCTCATCGCCATTCGCGAGCCGTGCCAGGAGTTTCTGCTGCCGGGTCTGGGGTACATTGAGCATATCGCCTCTCCTGCAAGATTTTGCGACAATGTGCATGAAACTGCATTTTTATGCAATCATGCGTGGCCGCCGACGTCGAACGGTCACTGTGGCCTCAGTGGGGGGTAAGGCTTGCCGGTTGTGATGACATAACAGTGGCAGTGGGGACTAGATTTAGAGGTGATCAACAGAGGAGATCACCGATGTCCCAACAGACTTGTGCATGCCCGAAGTGCGATTGCAAAGTCACCGACCGGTCGGTCGAGGCAGACGGCAAGTTGTATTGCTGCGAGGCCTGTGCCAATGGCCACGCCGATGGAAGCAAGGACTGCGGCCACGACTGCCAGTGCGGGTGACCCCAAGGCCTCGGCGGCATGGCGCCGCCGAGGCCGTCTTCATCGGCTGAAGCGCGGGAAGCCTGCTGACCTGTTTCTGCATCTGCCCATCGATGGCATCCCCTCCCAAGCCCTCCAATTCATCGAGTCTCCGCTTCCACGCCGCGGGCCATCTTCGCGGATCTGAGGGACGATGATCCGTGCCGGTCGCGTGCCTGATAATCCGCTGGCGGGCGAGCGTTTCCGTGACGCGGCCATGGTGCGCCGCAGCGGCGTGATTCGGCACTATCGAAGTGATTCAGTACCAACGACGGCGGAATGGGTCAGGATCGACTAGGCTCGAGTTGATTATCTTGACCCAGTCAAACCGGTGGCTTGCTTATGACCCGCTCAATTTCGCCGAACGATTTGATGATCCGAAGGCTGCAAAGTATTCATCCATTGTCGAACGAAGAGGTTCGAGCGCTTGGAGAGTTACCCTTGGAGGTAGCGTCGCTGGAATCGGGTCACGATATCGTGCGCATGGGGGACCGGCCCAAGCAGTGCTGCGTGGTGATCGAGGGCTTTACCTGCATCTACAAACTGACGTCCGAAGGCGGGCGTCAGATCATGGCCATCCATGTCCCGGGGGATATCCCTGATATCCAGAGCCTGCACCTGGGATTGATGGATTTTGGCCTCGCAGCGATCAGTGCCTGCACCGTGGGCTATATCCCCCACGAGAAGATACAGCAGATGTGCGATGCCCATCCCCGGCTAGGGGTGGCCCTGTGGCGCGAGACCCTGATAGACGCGGCGATATATAGAGACTGGATGCTCAATATTGGCCAGCGTGAAGCTTTTGGAAGGGTGGCGCATCTGGTCTGTGAGCTGATGGTGCGCCTCAAGGCGGTGGGCCTCACTGAGGGGGATTCCTTCATGTTTCCCGTCACTCAAGCCAATCTGGCCGATGCCTTCGGTATCAGCTCGGTTCATATGAGCCGTGTCTACGGGGCTCTCGCCGCGAGCGGACTCCTCAAGGTCACCCGGACCCGGATCCAGGTGCTCGACTGGGACGAGCTGCTGGAGGCCGGGGACTTCGACCCGACTTATCTCCATCTCGAAAAGAGCACTCCAGCCTAGAGGATGACGTTTAGGGTCGGCAGCGGAGCGCTGCTGGCCCTTCTCTTTCTGAGCCGATTTTTAACGCCGTATTGCCGAGTGCAGGCAGTTTTCGTACAGAACCTGGAAGCGAGGTGACAGAGGATGCGTGGCTTTCTACTGATTTCAGGCTTGTTCCTGACTGGCCTGAGCGGACTGGTACAGGCTGACGGCGCCTGCGACGACGCCACCACCCAGCAGGAGATGAACGCGTGTGCCGGCGAGGGCTATCAAGCCGCGGACAAGGCGCTGAATACCACCTATGACGAGATCATGGGCCGGCTCGATGGTGATTCCAGGGAGCGCCTGAAGACCGCCCAGAGAGCCTGGATCGAGTTTCGCGACGCCGAATGTGATTTCGTGAGTGGGCCCACTTCGGGCGGTAGCGCCAACTCGATGGTGAAGGCCGGCTGCCTGGAAGAGCTGACACGGCAGCGCACCGAAACGTTGAAGCGCTACTCGCAGTGCGAGGAGGGCGATATGAGCTGCCCGGTTCCCCGGCAATGAGCGCTCATGCTGCGCCGTGACGGTGGTTGCGGGGGTCGGGTGTCGTCCAGGCGAAGCCCGATTTGTCCAAGGCGGATAGCGTATCGTTGGGCTGCCGGATGAGAAGCCCTAACCACGCATTGCGGTGGCCTGCCGAGGCCGGAAGTTTACGGTTTTCCAGAAGCCATCAGCGGTCTGAAACGGTCACGCTGGGCCCAGAGGGTCATCCCGCCGGTTGCCACCAAGATGGCCGCGAGTGGCAGTCCAGCGGGGTTCAACACCACATGGAACGCCACGATCACCGCCATGACAGGCGCAAGCAGTGCCAACCCGAGTGCAGGCGCCCGATTGCTCAGCAGTAACGAAGCGCCGATGAGTTCGATGATTTTCATCAAGGGCCAGATAAACCCGGCCTCCTTGAGAGCGGTTTCAAAAGCCAGACCCGCTACAGACGTTGGCGGATGGATAAGGTGCGATCCGGTGAATAGATACCAGAAGCCATCCATCGCGCCGATCAGGAAGATGCTTCCAAGTACCAGTCTTGGGCCGGTATCGACCAATAAAACCTTTGCCTGCGGTAGCGAGAGCTCCATCTGAATCCCTTTCAGCTATAAGTTGAATGTTGACCGATGGGAGATCATTATGCGGTTAATTGCAGCGCAGAGAAGCGAATAGTCTTCATTTGGCATGAATGAAATTCAGATCAGAAATCTGGACCTGAACCTGCTCCTGGTTTTCCGTGTGTTGATGGACGAGGGCAGTGTCAATCGGGCCGCAGAGCAGCTCGGCCGTACCCCTTCGGCGGTCAGCCATGCCTTGGGTCGGCTGCGCGACCAGCTTGGTGATCCGCTTCTGGTCCGTGCGGGGGGAACCATGCAGCCCAGTCCACGGGCTCTCGCCCTCTATCAGGAGATACAGCCGATCCTCGCCCGGATCGAACGCGCCGTGCAGCCGCCCGCGGCCTTCAATCCCGCGACAAGCACACGGACTTTCAAGATATCCGGCCCCGGCCTGGACATCGTGGCCACGGAAATCGTCAGAAGGATGCACGGAGACGCGCCAGAGTCCGGACTTGCGTGGCAGCCCCTGTCGAAGGAGACCATGGGGCAGATCATAAGTGGTGAAATAGATATTGCATTCGGGAACGCCAACTTCCCTCTGCCGGTAGGATTGAAGGCCAAGGCTCTCCCCCCATTGAAACGCTATGTCTTCGCTCGTCGTGGACACCCAGCTACAAAACGCTGGACGACGGAGAGTTGGATGCGTTGGCCCCATGTCGTTGTGCGTGCGCCAGGTGCCACCCATGGCACCGTCGAAGAGCGGTTCGAAAGCTTGGGCCTGAAACGCCGGGTTGGGTTGCACGCTGCCAGTTGGTCAGGCATTGGTGCGGTCTTGAGCAATACCGACATGCTGGGTAACTTTGTCGCGCTGTGTCTGCTGGGGGGAGCGCAGGATGAAGACATTCAGGTATTTGAGCCTCCCGAACCCTTGCCCGATGTCTCTTTTCGGGTGATGTGGAAATCAGAACTCGACGGCGACCCCGCCACCCGGTGGCTACGCCATATTGTTCTGGCGACGTTCGATTCGCTGATCGATGAGGCTGACCGGCGTCTCACCGCGTCCGACATCATCA
>NZ_CEXLVS010000263.1:0-5480 GCF_982684285.1 Salinicola sp.
GTAGTGGATCCCCATGCTCTGCTCCTGGATGAAGGCGTTGTGGTTGACCGCATCCACGTGCAGGGAAGCGGCCAACGTCAGCGGTCCCAGCGGACAGTGCGGAGCCAGCGCCACATCGAAGCAGGATGCCAGCGTGGCGATCTTCATACCCTCGCTGATGCCGCCGCAATGGGAAAGATCGGGCTGGACGATATCGACCATGCCTTCGACCAGCAGGTCGCGGAACTGATAACGCGTGTGCAGCCGCTCGCCGGTGGCGATGGGATAGCCGAGGCCCCCGGCGATGTGCTTGAGGCTCGGCAGGTGTTCCGGCAGCACCGGCTCTTCGACGAACATCGGGTGATACGGTTCCAGCTCCCGCAGCAGCGCCTTGGCCATGGGGCGATGGACGCGACCGTGGAAATCGATGCCGATGCCGACATCCGGCCCCACCGCATCGCGGGCCTCGGCGACACGGGCCACCGCCTCGTCCACCTTGGCGTGAGAGTCGACGATCGCCATTTCGGCGGTGCCATTCATCTTGAATGCGGTAAAGCCCTTGTCGACCAGCGCCTTGGCGCCCGCGCCCACGTCGCTGGGCTTGTCGCCGCCGGTCCAGGCGTACATCCGCATCCTGTCGCGACAGGCACCACCCAGCAGCTGGTGCACCGGCACGCCGAGATCGCGCCCCTTCAGATCCCACAGCGCCTGGTCGATACCGGCGATGGCACTCATCAGAATCGGACCGCCCCGGTAGAATCCCGCGCGATACATGATGTTCCACAAGTGTTCTATGCGGCGCGGATCCTGACCGACCAGATAGTCGGAAAGTTCATGCACGGCGGCCTCGACCGTGGCGGCGCGCCCCTCCACCACCGGCTCCCCCCAGCCATAGCAACCCTCGTCGGTCTCGATCTTGAGAAACAACCAGCGCGGCGGCACCTGCCAGGTCTTCAAGCGGGTAATCTTCATGGTTCACCTGTTCTATTCAAAGCAGTTCGTTCGATTCGGACCGGCTGACGCGAAAGCGCCGACGCGGCCCCACTGGCAGGCCCGGAGCGCCATCACGGCTCCCCGATCGAAGGCGGCATCACGATCGACGGCGGATTCTCGACCAGATCCTCCATGCCGAGGTCACGGCCGGTGCGCTTGAGCACCGACAGCGCCGCCTTGGCGGCTTCCTGCGGCTGGCGCAGGCGGATCGCCTCCATCACCCGTCGATGACGCGCCATGCTGTCATCGAGATCCTTGGCGCTATGCAACGTGGCGCTCTGGTTGGAACGCTCGACGATCAGCGCGATGGCCGGTTTGAGCACATGACTGATCTGCGCCCAGATCAGGTTGTGGGAAGCGGCGAATATCGCCTCGTGGAACGCCACGTCGTAAGCGTTGTAGCTCTGTCCCTGCCAGTGCAGATCCGTACGCTCGAGCGTACGGATCATGCCTTCGTAGGCGGTTTCGATGGCCAGCAGGTCCGAAGCGGTGGCGTGGGTGGCAGCCAGAGCGGCAACGAACGGCTCCGCGGCCACGCGAAAGGCGAAGACTTCCCGCTGGAGATGCGGGTTGGGCTGGGCGTAGCGCGCCATCCAGGCGCTGACCTGGGGATCGAGGAGATGCCAGGAGGCCAGCTCGCAGACCCGCGTCCCCTGCCCGGAAATACGCACCAGCAGCCCCGCGTTGACCAGCTTCTGCAGGGCGCTGCGGACGGTACTGCGACTGACGCCGAAGCGCTCGCAGAGGTCGATCTCCCGCGGAATCATGGCACCGATCGCATAGCGGCCGCTGAAAACGGCCTCGGCCAGCGCTTCGGCGATATCGGGCCTCGGGAGGTTGGGGGGATCTGTCGCTGGAGGATCTGCTGCCATCGCGATGTTCAACTCACAGCCATCTATGTCCGACATAGCTTCCAGCAAGTTGACCTGCCTGGCTGTTAGACCATGGTCATAGACAAGACTAAAGTCGTAGGAAAATATACCCTGGATCCGAATTCGACCTGCACCGCGACGGTATCTCCTTGTCTCATCTTTCGCCCCCGCCTTCCACCGCCACGGGCAAGCCCCTTGCTCTCAGCGACGCCGTCGGGAGGCCAGAACGACGATGCCCCTCCGAGGAGGGGCATCGTGAGCGGCAAGCCGGGTCCGATCAGCGGTAGACCGGCAGGCGGGAGCAGACGGCCTCGACCCTGGTCTTGACCTCGCCCTCGACCTGGCTGGAGTCCCCCTGCTGCATGGCGTCGAGAATATCGCAGATCCAGCCGGCCAGATCGCGACACTCGGCCTCGCCGAAGCCGCGCGTGGTCACCGCCGGGGTGCCGATGCGCAGACCGGATGTCACGAACGGGCTCTGCGGGTCGTTCGGCACCGCATTCTTGTTGACGGTGATATGGGCACGCCCCAGCGCCGCGTCGGCCTCCTTGCCGGTCAGCCCCTGCTTGACCAGCGACAGCAGGAAGAGATGGTCTTCGGTGCCACCGGAGACGACTTCGTAGCCGCGCTCGATGAAGACACCGGCCATCGCCTGGGCGTTCTTGACCACTTGCTGCTGGTAGGTCTTGAACTCGGGGTCCATCGCTTCCTTGAAGCAGATCGCCTTGGCCGCGATCACGTGCATCAGCGGCCCGCCCTGCCCGCCAGGGAAGACGGCGGACTGCAGCTTCTTCTCGATCTCGGCATCGTTCTCGGCCGACAGGATCAGGCCGCCGCGCGGACCACGCAGGGTCTTGTGCGTGGTGGTGGTGACCACGTGGGCATGGGCCAGCGGGCTGGGATAGACGCCAGCGGCCACCAGACCGGCGACGTGCGCCATGTCGACCAGCAGGTAGGCACCCACGTCATCGGCGATCTCGCGGAACTTGGCCCAGTCGATGATCTGGGAGTAGGCCGAGAAGCCGGCGATGATCATCTTCGGCTGATGTTCGCGGGCCAGCTTGGCGACTTCGTCGTAATCGATCCGGCCGCTCGCGTCGATGCCGTACTGGACCGCGTTGTAGTGCTTGCCCGAGAAGCTCGGCTTGGCGCCGTGGGTCAGGTGCCCACCCGCGTCCAGGCTCATGCCGAGGACGGTGTCGCCCGGCTTGACCAGGGCCTGGAAAACCGCACCGTTGGCTTGAGAGCCGGAGTGCGGCTGCACGTTGGCGTAGCTCGCGCCGAACAGCTCCTTGGCGTAGTCGATGGCCATCTGCTCGACCACGTCGACATGCTCGCAACCGCCGTAGTAGCGCTTGCCGGGATAACCTTCCGCATACTTGTTGGTCAGCTGCGTGCCCTGGGCCTGCATTACGCGCGGGCTGGCATAGTTTTCGGAAGCGATCAGCTCGATATGGGCTTCCTGGCGCGCGACTTCCTGCTGCATCGCGTCCCAAAGGGCATCATCGAATCCGGCAATCTGCATCTCTCGGGTGAACATCGACGGGAATCCTCGGCTCGGGGATGGTTCGACTACCAGCGGCGCCAGTCAGGCATCCGGCGGCTCGATCTCAAAAATCGTCAGCGCAGTTTGAAAAGGCAGCGAGCGAAACCCAGACGAGGCAAGAAGCGGTGAGGAAGCGGAATTGACTCGGGAGTCGAGGCGCATTCCGAACCGATCTTCAACGCTGTAAGGGCGAGCGCAGGCTCTTTTCAGGTGCAGCGTGGGGCGCAATGATACCCCAGCGCTGACGGCCTTTCCTATGAAAGTCCGTCATGCGCTGAACCATAATTTCTCACGTTGGCTTTAGCCTGGTTAAAACATGCCCGGGGGCGTCATCCGCCGTCCCGCCGCCGCCAGAATTCGCTCCCTGCGGCCGTGCCGTGATCCCTCAGGTCTCTCCCAGCAGCCGCAGGCTGGCCATCGGCGCCTGCCGCCGTGTCCCGCGAGACAGCAGAAAGCCGATGCCGCCCACGACCCCGGCGCCCAGGATCGGCATGATCCCCCACATCAGCCAGTGCATTCTTGGCACCAGCCCCAGCCAGCCGTAGATACCCAGCGCCGCCATCTCCGCCAGCGCGGCCCCCAGCAGACCGCTGGCAAAGCCCAGCAGGGCGAACTCGGACCACTGCATGCGGGAAAGCGTCCGCTTACCGGCACCTAACACCCGCAGCAGGGCGCCTTCGTGGGCACGTGCCGGGCGGCTGGCGGTCAACGCCGCGTAGAGTACGCTGATGCCTGCCAGCAGCACGAAACCGAGCACGAACTCGATGGCCTGGGTCACCTGAACGAGGATGCCGCGAACCTGTTCCAGCAACGCCTCGACGTTGAGCACCGACACGCCAGGATATCGCTGCACCATCTCGCCCAGCAGTTCGTTGCCGTCGCCGGGGAGATGGAATGACGTGATGTAGCTGTGACCGAAGCCATCCAGAGCACCGGGGGGAAAGATGATGAAGAAATTGGGCTGAAAGCTCTCCCAATCCAGATGGCGAAGGCTGGCGATTCGGCCCGTGATGCTGTCACTGCCAATGGTGAAGGTCATCTCGTCGCCCAGCGAGAGGCCAAGCCGCCCCGCCAGCTCCTCCTCGACCGAGATCGGCACGGCACCATCGCCCGACGCCGCACCGGTATCGAACCAGCGCCCCGCGGTGATCCGGTTGCCTTCCGGCAGGTCGGCACGCCAGGTCAGGTTGAGATCCCGGCGTAGCGCACCATCGGTCTGGTGCTCTTCCGGCACCTGCTGTTGCGGCGATTCGCCGTCGATGGCCGTCAGTCGCCCCCGCACCATGGGGTAGAGGCCGCTGGTGGCGTCGGCGGCGCTGTCGATCAACGATTCGACGCCGTCACGCTCCTGGGGCTGAATGTTGATCGCGAAATAGTTGGGCGTATTCGCCGGCAGCTGCGCCTGCCAGGTCGTCAGCAGGTCGCCGCGCACCAGCGCGATGATCGCCATCGCCGCGAAGGTGACGGAAAAGGCGAGCAACTGCCCCAGGCTGGCCGTGCGTCGCCGTGCCAACTGGCGCCCTCCCAGCTGCCAGGCGCGGACCTTGCCCCCCTGGGGCAAGCGAGCCAGCACGGCGAGCAGCAGCTGCAGCATCAACCGCCCCACCCCCCACAATACGACCAGCGCAACCAGACCGCCCAGCAGGATGCCCAGCGCCAGCACCGGGTCGCCGGAGTAGAGCCACAGCAGCGCGCCGAACACGAGGCTGGCGAACGCCACGACCAGCCATCCGGCGGCCGGCATCGGATCGAGCTCGCGCCGCAGCACCTTGAGCGCGCTGACACGCTTCAGTCTCAGCAGCGTCGGCCCCGCGAAACCGACCAGCACCGCGAGCGCGGTCAGCACGCCCATCAGCCAGGGCATTCCGCCCGGCGGCGGCAACTCCAGCGGCAGGAAGCGGGTCAACAACGCCAGCAAGACCGCCTGCCCTGCCAGCCCCAGCAATGCGCCCACCGCCGCCGCGCCCAGGCCATTGAGCATGGTCCAGGTCATGGCACACTGGGCCGAGATGTCGACGAACTGGGCCTCGCCGGTCTGGCGCATGCGCGCGTGGGCCACGAGCGCGGCCACCGACATTTCGGCCCCGGCG
>NZ_CEXLVS010000264.1:0-5467 GCF_982684285.1 Salinicola sp.
CGCCGCCGGTCGCAATGCGCGCCTGCATGGCGGTGTCGATCGTGATCGATACAAGGAGCTGCCCCATGGCTGAGATCGTCGCTTTTCCGACACGCGAGCCCAATGGCCACAATATCGAGCGGTATCTGCTGGGGCGGGAGTGCCTGGCTCTGGGGCTGCTCGACCCGTTCGCCGGCTGGGTCGAGACGCTCGAGTCCTGGTTCGCCGCCCATCCCCAGGCCAGGAACAAGCGCAACGATGCGCTGCGCGCGTTGCTTGCCGATACCTGGCTGGTGTTTCACATGGCCTGTGACCGGGCCAGCCGACTGGAGATGCAGCCGTATCACTGTCTGCGCTGGGCGCAGCTTCAGTATTTCAATCTCAGCGATTTCGAGCTGCTGGTGATCGTCAACGACAACCTGCTCGATCTGCGTCGTGGCCTGCAGGCGCTTTGCCAGCAGCATCCGCCGCAAGCGCGCAGCGATCTGAGCCTCCACGGGCTGACGCAGAGCATCGGTCGTCTGAACCAGCAGTTGAACCATTTTTTCGATTCTGATGGCTGCGCCTCGCGCCAGCCGGAGTGGACCTCATGAGTAAATCATCCGTTACCCCCGATCAGATCACGGCCAAGCTGAACCAGCCGGGTCCGGCGCTCAGGAGTCAGCCCGCTGATCGTTTGCCGGCACCGACCCGCGAACAGGCGATGTCGTTGACGCTGGATCAGTTGCGGTCCTATGACCGCAATCCCAGAACGCAACACAACCCGAAGTACGACGAGATCAAAGAGTCAATCAAGGCGGTCGGACTCAAGCAGAAACTGACCGTCACGCAACGGCCCGGCGATGACCGCTACATGATCTCCGATGGCGGCAATACCCGTTTGAGCATCCTCAACGAGCTGTATCAGGAGACTGGCGACAAGCGCTATTACCACCAGGACTGCCATTTCGTCCCGTGGCAGGGAGAGATCAACGTCCTCGCCGGCCACCTGGCTGAGAACGACAACCGGGGTCAGCTCAGCTGGATCGAGCGAGCGCGCGGCATCTTCGAGGCCAAGCGCATGATCGAGGAAGAGGCCGGCGAGACCATCTCCCAGCGCGAGTTGACCAAGCGCCTGCGCGTGCTGGGCTACACCATCAATCACAGCCATATCTCGAAAATGCTCTACACCATCGAGCATTTCCTGCCGACCCTGCCACTGACACTCGACGCCGGCATGGGCAAGGGGCAGATCGAGAAGCTGATCTCCTACCGCCAGTTCTGCGACGAGTGCTGGACCCGCTGCGCGGACTTCTGGATCGCGCACGCCGACGATCTTGGCGAAGGCGAGCCCTGGGCCAGCAACGTCGTCGACGGCGACTTTGCTCAGGCCTGGCACGAGGAGATGGCGCAGCTCGATCACGAGGGCCAGACCGAGTTCCGCTGGAACCTCGTCGAGGATCGCCTGAAGGGCATGCTCAACGAGCACACCGGACTGCACTTCAACCCCATCGACATGGCGTGGAAGAACTGGTTCACCGTGCGCAAGTACGCCCGGGCGGCAACGGAAGAAGAACGTAACGATATCTGGACCACGGTCGACAGTGAACTGGAGCGCCTGCGTCATCCCCAGGAGCGTCATCTCTATCCGCCCAAGCAGGAGGCGTCCAACGACGGCACCTCATCCCCCCGCAAGTCGTCGGGATCACCCTCGCTGCCATCGACGTCGAATGCGTCGGATGAATCCCATCAGTCAGTCGGCGATAGTGGCGACGTCGACGATCTGACGTTCCGCGACGGCCATACCGATCTCGATTCCTCGCCGGCACAGTCGCCCACCGAACGCGGTGTGCCGGAATCCGGCGGGACGGGTGAGTCCGTCGCCATGAAGCAGATGCGCGCCCAGCTCGATCAGCTCGAGCAGCGCAACGCCGAACTCGAGGCCCAGAACCAGCAGACGCCCTTGGCACCGCAGTTTGGAGCCGGCGGAGAGGATGATAACGAGAGCCTCGGCGGGTTGCTGGATACCGACGGTCTTCTCCAGGAACACAATCCTCGACCCACACGTTCTCCCGAGGAGCAGGCCACGATCGCCGCCGACCTGACTCTCTCACCGCATCATGAAACCGAGGGCCATCGCCTGCTACGGCACTGGCAGGCGAAGGAGCATGGCGAGGAGGCAATCGACTTCGAAGCGGCGGCGCTCAAGAGCGTGCCGCTTCAAGACGGTGGTCGCATCTCGCCGATCACCGATCTCTGGCACATCCCGACCTGGCGCCGCAACGCCCGGGATCTGCGCATGCAGATCGGCGAGGTGGTTCAGGTGCTGGCTAGTTGGGCCGGTATCGACGCGAGCGGGTCCAGCGAGGTCATCCGCCTCAACGCTCGAGAGGGCCTCGGCTTTGAACTCGACCCGCTTGAAGGCGCTCCCAGCCGTCGTGCGCAGCTCGTCTGGCAACTGCTCGCCGGCCTCGAGGGCAACATCGACCCGGTGTTGCCGAGCGACATCTCGCTGCTGGGCGAACTGGTGGGCAGTCACGGTGACACTGACGTGCGCTTGCCCGACGGTCTTTTCGTTCGTGTGTTCTGGCTGACCCGGCTGATTCGGGTCTTGCGTGACGTGCTCGATGCAGAGGGGGATTCGTGATGGCAACACCGCAACTCAATCATGCGCTATTCAACCAGGCGCTGGTCCTGATCCGAGAAGGTGACATGCGTCGCGCCCGGGCGCTGGGTTTTCGAGACGACGAACTTCAGAGACTCAGCCGGCTGCGAGCCAGCGAGATCGAGTCCCTGATCAACGAGTTTCCGGGCGTCGCTCGATTCGAGCTGGATCACGACACCTTCAAGGCAGCGCTGCGACGCGTCGATCGCGACCAGGATCGCGACGGGCTGGTCGATCACTGCATTCGTCATGGGGCCAGCGTGCAGATGCTGGCCACCTTCTTTGGCCTGACGCCGAACGACTGCTCGGCTCGACGTACCCTGCTGGGGGTACCGAGCCGACAGGGTCGGTTGCCCATGCCAGAGGAGAAGATCGAGCATGAAGCCTATCACCGCTGGCAGACCATTTCCGACGATCCCGCCGGTCCCAGTGCCGTGGAGGACATTCGAGGCATGCTGGTACTGGCCGAGGAGGTCGAGCTGCCACTGGCCGTGATCTGGACTCTCATCAAACAGTGGACCCTACCGGAGCAGGCCCGTCAGCAGAGCCTGCCGGCCGAAGACGAGGGCGTGGTGCGTGAAGGAGTGGCGTGATGAAACATTTTGACGCGCTCATCGGGCGCGCCGCGTCATCCCTGACTCAACGCCGAGGCCAAACCGCCTCGGCGTCGGGCGTTCAGGACGACGCACTCGACGGCCTTCTCTTCATGGGCAATCCCCATGAAACCGTTCCTCGAGCGCTACTGCTCGATCAGCGCTTGGGTGCGGTCGACGTGCTCGGCTGGCAGATGATCCGGCTGCTGTCGAACGCCGATCGCACCACGGCGTTTCCTACCTACGATGAGCTGGAGCCGCTGTTGCGTTCCGGTGCGAATCGCAAGGCGTCACGCAAGACGGTCGCGCGAGTCATCGCGATTCTGCGACTGACCCGCTGGATGACGTTGGGTATGAAAGCGCGCAACACCGACAACGGTCGCATGATCGGCAACGTCTACGTGCTGCACGACGAACCGTTGGCACCGGCCGAGTCACTGTCGCTCGATGCCGATTACATCGAGTACGTCATCCGCTGTACCCGTCATCACAACCGCGACGTTGCCGAGGTGGCACAACTCGTTCGAGACGAACTGGCCGAGAGCGGCGTGCTTGAGCTGCCGACGCGATTGGATGTCATCGATCAGCGTGCCGAAAAGCAAAGATTAGCTGAGTTTCCAGCGGAAACTCAGTCAGCGCCGGCCCAGTTTCCTACGGAAACTCAGGCAGATTCTCCCAGTTTCCAGCGGAAACTTGGGCAGTTTCCGGAGGCCGATGATCTCAGTTTCCAGCGGAAACTCATGCGTGAATCAGGCACTTACGGCACAGTTTCCGAGGCAGAAAACCCTACAGTACGTAGTTATACAGACAGTGTATGTAAAACCATCGCGCGCGAGCCGGAGCCCGCCTCGCTGGTCTGGAGCTGGCCGCTCGAACTCACCGCCGACGAGCGAGAATCGGTTGCGTTCCTGCTGACGGGGTTGTCGATCGATATGCAGCAGGCGGTGATCGATGAGGCCGCTGGTCGTGTCAGCGCCGGCAAGGTGAAAAATACCCTGGGGTTTTTGCATACCCTGGCCAAGCGTGCCGCCTCGGACAATTTCCAGCTGACGCGCCACGGGCGCGGCGTTGCCAACAAACGGTCTGGCAATACTGGTACCCGTGCCGAACAGAGCCCGGTTATCGCCACACCGATGGTGCCGGTTCGAACGCCGGCAGCATCGGATGAGCCTGAACCGCAGCCGATCTCGGCGGCGACCGAGCAGGCACGCAAGCAGATGTTCAAGCGGTTGGGACTGCAGCGCTAGAAACCCGTGGGATCGCGTTTAACGTTTTCGGTAGGGCGGCGCGTGTCGAGCCCTGATGCTGGCATCCCATTCCAGTGCATCGACGACTCAGGAGTGTTTATGGCCAGCACTGAGCCCCGTGTAGGGCAACTACGCAGCAAGATCGAGATGACCCTGCATACCTATCCGGCAGTGCTTGCCTGGCATGGGCGCGGGGTCGAGAGCGGCAAGCCACAAGTGGTCGGTCTCAAACAGTTTTTGTCGCTCGCCGGCCGCGTTCATCAAGCGGCGGGGCGGGACGATCCGTACGCCGACAACTGGCTGATCATGCTCGAGGAGAAGGTTGACGAGACCCGCCAATCGCTTCAGCAATTGGAAACACGGGTGAGCCAGGTTCTGAAGCAGATCCCGGAGGGGCTCGATGTCAGCCGCAACGTCAGCCAGCAACCCTTCTTAACGCCTGTGTTTACCGGTGGGCAGATGGGCTGGCAGGCAGTCATGTTGCTAATGCAGTACGACAGCATCGTGCGCGATGTGCTGCTGGCCAATCACATTGGACTGCTGGGCAATAAGCAGCGTGGCGCGATGATCCGCGACCAAGGCGGCCACGCTCTGCGCTCGCTGTGTTATGCACCAGTGAAATTCCCGGGATTCAGCGGGGCGACGCGTGACGATTTTGCGGCTAACAATGCCAAGGCTCGAAATGCTCTCGAGAAATACGGCGAGTTGCCGCAGGACATCCTGGAAGGGACGCGCCGCAGCGAGTTCGCGCCAACGATCCGACGCGAAGCCGGCCTGCAAACCGGCAGTGACCAGGATCATAAGCTCGAAGGCGTGGACCTGGACGACGATCAACTGCTGACCCAGCCCGGAGAGCCCGAGAGCTGATATTGATTGGGGATGCCAGGCCAGGGTGTTTCCCCCGGAAACACTTCCCCAGGATCGGTGGGGATGGCAGGCCAGGGTGATTCCACTGTAATCAGTTCGCAGGATTGATGGGGATGGCAGACCAGGGTGATTCCACT
>NZ_CEXLVS010000265.1:0-1790 GCF_982684285.1 Salinicola sp.
GGACCGGTAGTTCAGTTGGTTAGAATGCCGGCCTGTCACGCCGGAGGTCGCGGGTTCGAGTCCCGTCCGGTCCGCCATCGACGTCTACTGCTTCAATCGGTATCTCTCGCCATCCCGTTCGCGATGGCTCCTGCAGGCGCCAAGCCTCTTTCATTGCCCGACTCCATCCTGCTTCGCCTTTGCTGTGATTCACGGCCCTCTGACTCGTCGTTCCGTTCCGATGTCGCCTGGCGGTGGAAATACCGCTTTGGTGCAATGGCTCTCGGCGGCGGTTTCGTTACACTGATGTTCATACGCGCGTTTGAAAGCCGCTGCCGGCGGTGAGCGCCCCGACATGAGTGGATTCGATCGTGACGTACTTCCCCAATCTCTTTCGCCCGTTGCGGGTAGGTTCGCTGACGCTGCGCAATCGCCTGGTGATGGGTTCGATGCATACCAATCTGGAAGAAGCGCCGGAAGGTTTCGAGCGTCTGGCGGCGTTCTATGCCGAGCGGGCTCGCCACGGCGTCGGCCTGATCGTCACTGGCGGTATCGCCCCCAACGCGGAAGGGGCGGTCTTTCAGGGGGCCGCCAGGCTCACCGACGAGGTCGAGGCCGACCAGCACCGGCCGGTGGTGGAGGCGGTCCATGAGCAGGGGGCCCATATCTGCCTGCAGATCCTGCATGCGGGCCGCTATGCCTACTCCCCGGATCTGGTGGCGCCCTCGGCGATCGCCGCACCGATCAACCGGTTCGTGCCGCGGGCGTTGAGTGGCGACGAGGTCGAACGCCAGATCGAGGATTTCGTGCGCTGCGCCAGGTTGGCGCAGCGCGCGGGGTATGACGGCGTCGAGATCATGGGCTCGGAAGGTTACCTGATCAATCAGTTCCTGTGCCGCCGTACCAACCATCGCGACGATGCCTGGGGTGGCGACGCGCCGCATCGCAGCCGGTTCGCGCTCGAGATCGTGCGCCGGGTCCGCGAAGCCTGCGGTACGGACTTCCTGCTGATCTTCCGGCTGTCGATGATCGATCTGGTCGAGGATGGCAGCACCTGGGACGAGATCGTGGCGCTGGCGCTGGCGGTCGAGCAGGCCGGGGCGGATGTGATCAACAGCGGGATCGGCTGGCACGAGGCGCGGGTGCCGACCATCGTGACCAGCGTGCCGCGCGCCGCCTTCGTGGCCGTCGGCCGGGCGGTACGCGAGGCGATCTCGATACCGCTGATCGCGACCAACCGCATCAACATGCCGGCGGTGGCGGAGACCGTACTGGCCGGCGGGCATGCCGACCTAGTCTCCATGGCGCGCCCCTTTCTGGCCGATCCGGCATGGGTGGCCAAGGCCGAGCAGGGCCGGGTCGACGAGATCAATACCTGCATCGCCTGCAATCAGGCCTGTCTAGATCACACCTTCAAGGGCAAGTGGACCTCCTGCCTGGTCAACCCCCGCGCCTGTCACGAAACGGAGCTGACGCTGTCGCCGGCCGCGACTTCCAAGCGGGTCGCCGTGGTCGGAGCGGGCCCGGCGGGGCTGGCCGCGGCCACGGCCTGCGCCGAGCGCGGGCATCGAGTGACGCTGTTCGAGCGTGATCCGGAGATCGGCGGCCAGTTCCGGTTGGCACAGCGCATCCCCGGGAAGGAGGAGTTCGCCGAGACGCTGCGTTACTTCTCGACCCGGTTGGCGCTGCTTGGCGTGGAGCTGCGCCTCAACGCGGAAGCCGGTGTCCAGCAGTTGCAGGATTTCGACGAGATCGTCATCGCCACCGGTGTCAGGCCTCGCGAACTCGAACTGGAGGGGATCGATCACCCC
>NZ_CEXLVS010000265.1:1800-5467 GCF_982684285.1 Salinicola sp.
AGCGTGATCTCCTATCCCATGGCGATCCAGCATCCGGAGCGCGTCGGGCGTCGGGTCGCGATCATCGGCGCCGGCGGGATCGGCTTCGATGTGGCGGAGCTGCTCTCCCACGCCGAGCAGCCGGCGCTGGATCCCGAGCGCTGGTGCGACGAATGGGGCGTGGATCTGAGCGTCGAACGCCCCGGCGGCCTGAAGGCGCGGCTGCCGCCTGTCGTGCCGCGCCAGATCACCCTGCTGCAACGCAAGACCGGAAAGCCAGGCGCCGGGCTCGGCGTCACCACCGGCTGGGTGCATCGGGCGGCGCTGCGGGCGCGTCAGGTCGAGACGCTGTCGGGATGCACCTACCACCGGGTGGATGACGCCGGGTTGCATGTCAGCGTCGATGGTGAGCCCCGCTCGCTGGCGGTCGATACCGTCGTGATCTGCGCCGGGCAGGAGTCGCAGCGGGCGCTCTACGAGGCGATGCAGGGATCCGGCGTGGGGGTTCACCGTATCGGCGGGGCCGAGCGCGCCGCGGAGATCGATGCCAAGCGGGCCATCGACCAGGGGGTGCGTCTGGCGGCGACCTTGTGAGCGAGAGCCGGGTTTGCGTTGAGTCAGCGTGAGTGGCCGGGTGGCGCACGCTGCCGATAGGCAAGAGCAGGTGTTAGACTTGGGCGTTCACCAGTGAGCGCGATCCGCGCGACGGCGACCCCGTCGCTGGCTGGGTCGCGCTTCTTGTTATTCAGGCTGCCGTGGTTTCGACCGCCATGCCTGACCCTCAGAAAACGCGGACTCTGTACGCCGTGACCGGCCCGAGTCGCTTTTCTCGATGGAGGGATCGTACAAGGACCCCCAGATGACATCCGATTGTAGCCCTCGCTACCTGGCGAGCGACAACACCTCCGGCATCTGCCCGGAAGCCCTCGACTACCTGATCCGGGCAAACGTCAGCGATGATCTCGCCTACGGCAACGATGCCTGGACCCATCGCGCTGCGGATCGTTTTCGCGAGCTGTTCGATTACGACTGCGACGTCTTCTTCGTCTTCAACGGCACCGCCGCCAACTCGCTCTCGCTGGCGGCACTGGGCCAGAGTTACCACAGCGTGATCTGCCACGAACTGGCCCACATCGAGACCGACGAGTGCGGCGGGCCGGAATTTTTCTCCAACGGTTCGAAGCTGCTGACCAGCCCTGGCGAGAACGGCAAGCTGACGCCGGAGGGGATCGAGCGCCTCGTGGTCAAGCGCAACGATATCCACTATCCCAAGCCACGGGTGGTCTCGATCACTCAGGCCACCGAAGTCGGCACGGTATACTCTCGCGAGGAACTGCTGGCGATTCGCACCGTCGCGGACAAGTACGACCTGCGCGTGCACATGGACGGGGCGCGTTTCGCCAACGCCTGCAGTGCGCTGGATGCCTCCCCGGCCGAGCTGACCTGGCAGGCGGGCGTCGATGTGCTCTGCTTTTCCGGCACCAAGAATGGCTTGCCGATGGGCGAGGCGATCCTGTTCTTCAACAAGGAGCTGGCCGAGGATTTCGCCTATCGCTGCAAGCAGGCGGGGCAGCTGGCCTCCAAGATGCGTTTCATCGCCGCGCCCTGGCTGGGCCTGCTGGAATCCGGCGCCTGGCGGCGCAACGCCGATCACGCCAACGCCATGGCGCGCTATCTCGCCGACGGCCTGGCATCGCTTCCCGGCGCGTCGCTGATGTTCCCGACCCAGGCCAACAGCGTGTTCGTGAGCCTGCCGGAACCGGTCATCTCCCAACTGCGCGCCCAGGGCTGGACTTTCTATACATTCATCGGGGCTGGCGGTGCGCGTTTCGTCTGCTCCTGGAACACCACCTCCGAGCTGCTCGACCAGCTGTTGGCCGACGCCCGCGCCGCCTTCGACCTGCCCTGACGGATACCGGCGCCCGATTTCCTCGGGCGCCGGTCGGGCCTCGCCACGCCCGCGACGAACCGCGGGCGAATTTGTCCCGGCTTTTCTATGAGTTACCGATACCTGCGTGGACCGACGCATTTTGTCGATGCAAATTCCCCGTGCATCGAAACCGGATCGTGGTAGCGTGTTCTAAAGCGTGTATTTCGACGCTGCGTTGAAAAGACTCGCAAAATGAGTCTTCCCGACGCTTCGTGCATCTGTCTATGCTGATAGTCAGCTAGCCCGGCTGGCGGGGCGTTCGCCCTGAGCGGTTGGGGGTCACGACCAGGAGGCTTCCATGAGCATCTTCGATCACGTGCAGAGCCGTTACGAGCAGGTTCAACAGGAAGAGATGAGCCTGCAGGAATATCTAGAGCTGTGCCGGAAGGATCCCCGTGTCTACGCCAATGCCGCCGAGCGGATGCTGAGCGCCATCGGGGAGCCCGAAACGATCGACACGGCCAAGGACTCCCGCCTGTCGCGTATCTTCTCCAACAAGGTCATTCGTCGCTATCCCGCCTTTGCCGAGTTCTACGGCATGGAAGAGGCGATCGAGCAGATCGTCGCCTACTTTCGTCACGCCGCCCAGGGGCTCGAGGAGCGCAAGCAGATTCTCTATCTGCTGGGGCCCGTCGGTGGCGGCAAGTCGTCGCTGGCCGAACGCCTGAAGCTGCTGATGGAGCGTGTCCCGTTCTACGCGATCAAGGATTCGCCGGTCTACGAATCGCCGCTGGGACTGTTCTCCCCGGAAGAGGATGGCGAACTGCTCGAGAAGGAGTACAACATCCCGCAGCGCCATCTGCGCGGGCCGATGTCGCCCTGGGCGGCCAAGCGGCTCAAGGAGTACGGTGGCGACCTGTCGCAGTTCCGGGTGGTGCGCCTGCATCCCTCGCGCCTCAACCAGATCGCGGTCTCCAAGACCGAGCCCGGGGACGAGAACAATCAGGACATCTCATCGCTGGTGGGCAAGGTGGACATCCGCCAGTTGGAGCTCTACTCCCAGGACGATCCGGACGCCTACAGCTTCTCCGGGGGCCTGTGCAAGGCCAACCAGGGGCTGATGGAGTTCGTCGAGATGTTCAAGGCGCCGATCAAGGTGCTGCATCCGTTGCTGACGGCCACCCAGGAGGGCAACTACAACCCCACCGAGGGCATGGGCGCGATCCCCTTCGACGGCATCATCATGGCCCACTCCAACGAGAGCGAGTGGCAGCAGTTTCGCAACAACCGTAACAACGAGGCGTTCCTCGACCGCGTCTATATCGTCAAGGTGCCTTACTGCCTGCGGGTCTCCGAGGAGATCAAGATCTACCAGAAGCTGCTCGAGCACTCCTCCCTCGACGAGGCGCCTTGCGCGCCGGATACCTTGCGCATGCTGGCCCAGTTCTCGGTGCTTTCGCGACTCAAGGAGCCGGAGAATTCCAGCATCTATTCCAAGATGCGGGTCTACGATGGCGAGAACCTGAAGGATACCGATCCCAAGGCCAAGTCGATCCAGGAGTATCGCGACGCCGCCGGCGTCGACGAGGGCATGAACGGGCTCTCCACGCGGTTCGCGTTCAAGATCCTCTCCAAGGTGTTCAACTTCGACGCTCACGAGATCGCCGCCAATCCGGTACATCTGCTCTACGTGCTGGAGCAGGCGCTGGAGCGCGAGCAGTTGCCGAAGGAGACCCACGAGCGCTACCTGCGTTTCATCAAGGAGTACCTGGCGCCGCGCTACGTCGACTTCATCGGCAAGGAGATCCAGACCGCCTA
>NZ_CEXLVS010000266.1:0-5402 GCF_982684285.1 Salinicola sp.
AGGATGCCGGCCTCGAGCGTGCCGCAGTAGCCGCGAAAATCGAGGTTCGGGCGGTTGACGTACTGCACCGGCAGGCGCAGGTCGGAGAGGTTCGAGTCATGGGCGACCTCGACGCTCTCCAGCAGTTCGAGCATGGCAGGCCCGGGCCGACCGTCGACCTGGTACCACGCCATCTTCTCGCTGCGATTGACGACGTTGTCACCGTCGAGTGCCGACATGGGGACGAAACGAATGTCCCTGGCGTCGAGCTTTTCGGCGAACTCGCGATAGTCGGCGACGATCTCGTCGAAGCGGGCCTGGGAGTAGTCGACCAGGTCCATCTTGTTGACCGCGATCACCAGATGCTGGATCCCCAGCAGGTCGGCGATGAAACTGTGACGTCGGGTCTGCACCTGCACGCCGTGACGGGCATCGATCAGGATGATCGCCAGGCTCGCCGTCGAGGCCCCGGTGGCCATGTTGCGGGTGTACTGCTCGTGGCCCGGCGTATCGGCAATGATGAACTTGCGCTTGTCGGTGGAGAAGAACCGGTAGGCGACATCGATGGTGATGCCCTGCTCCCGCTCCGACTGCAGGCCATCCACCAGCAGCGCCAGATCGACCTTGTCGCCGGTCGTCCCGCTGGTCTTGGATGCCTGGGTGATCGCCGCCAACTGATCCTCGTAGATCATCTTGGAGTCGTGCAGCAGCCGCCCGATCAGCGTCGACTTGCCGTCGTCGACGCTACCGCAGGTGATGAAGCGCAGCAGGTCTTTTTGCTCGTGCTCCTTCAGGTACTCGCTGATATTGTCGGCGATCAGATTCGATGTGTGTGACATTGGGCAATCCCGCTAGCTGTAAGCTGTAAGCTGTAAGCTGTAAGTCCCCCCACAGCCCGCCGCTTCCAGCTCTAGATTCATTCGTTATCCAGAGTGACTATCAACCCGTTGAGCATCGAAGATATCTCTCGGGTTTCCTGTAACCATCGCTGGCCTTGCTGATGTTCGATATAGCCGATTTCCATGCCGATATAGACCTGAGTACGCAACTCGGCACAAGAGCCTCTGGCAACGATCAGGAAGTGGCGTTTGTCCTTGCTCGTATACCGGCTCATGCCCTCAGCAATATTGCTAGGAATGGAAAGTCCTGAACGTGTGACCTGGTCCCGAAAGCCAAAATCACGCAGGGCGGAAAAGGTCTTATAGAGCTCAGCTGACAAGCGTGCCGAGCGTTTCCAAACCTGCAATCTTTCAAAATTCATGCTTCCACTCCCAGCCGTAAGCTAACGAAAAGCGCTTTTACCTGCAGAATCAAAGGGTTTTGGCTTTTGATTTTTCTTACAGCTTAAAGCTTATGGCTTACAGCTGGTTTCTCTTCCGGCTTCCAGCTTTCTAATTCGCCTGAGGCGAATTAGAAGTACCCCTCCCGCTTCTTCTTCTCCATGCTGCCCACCTGATCCCGGTCGATGGCGCGGCCGGAGCGCTCGGAGGTGCGCGTCAGCAGCATCTCCTGGATGATCTCGGGCAGCGTGGCGGCTTTCGATTCCACCGCGCCGGTGAGCGGGTAGCAGCCGAGCGTGCGGAAGCGCACCCACTTCTCTTCGGGCACTTCGCCGGGTTCCAGCGGCAGGCGCTCGTCGTCCACCATCACCAGCATGCCGTCGCGCTCGACCACCGGACGCGGCGCGGAGTAGTAGAGCGGGACGATGGGGATCGATTCGAGGTAGATGTACTGCCAGATATCCAGCTCGGTCCAGTTGGAGAGCGGGAAGACGCGGATCGATTCGCCCTTGTTGACCTTGCCGTTGTAGAGGTTCCACAGCTCCGGGCGCTGGTTCTTGGGATCCCAGCGGTGGTGCTTGTCGCGGAAGGAGTAGACCCGCTCCTTGGCGCGGGAGGCTTCCTCGTCGCGCCGCGCGCCACCGAAGGCGGCATCGAAGCCGTACTTGTCCAGCGCCATCTTGAGCGACTGGGTCTTCATGATGTCGGTGTACTTGGCGCTGCCGTGGTCGAAGGGGTTGATGCCGGCGGCCCGCCCCTCCTCGTTGATGTGCTCGATCAGCTCCATGCCGACCTCCGCGGCCATCTTGTCGCGGAACTCGATCATCTCCTTGAACTTCCAGGTGGTGTTGACGTGCATCAGCGGGCACGGCGGCGGACCGGGATGGAACGCCTTGCGGGCCAGGTGCAGCATCACCGAGGAGTCCTTGCCGATGGAGTAGAGCATCACCGGGTTGCCGAACTCGGCCGCGACCTCGCGGATGATGTGGATGGACTCGGCTTCGAGCTGCTTGAGATGGGTCTGGCGCTGAGCGCTGACGATAGGAGCTGTCATGGTCGGTGTCTCACGGTCGCCACCAATACCGAGATGGCAAGACTGAATAGAATATGGGCTTCCTGGGAGGCAAACCCTAGCGAGACATTGGTAATAACGTCAAAGAATCAAAGATGATTCAAAAAGCGCTTTTGGTTATAAACGATCAGAGATCGACCCGTTCGACCCAGGTCGACAGCGTCTCGCCACGGAGTTCCAGGACACGCAGGCCGGGGCGCGCCGCCTCGTCGATCGCGAATTCGTGGCTCTTCGGCAGGAACTGGTCCGATGTCGACGGACAGCCATAGACGGCCACGACGTTCTGCCATGCGGCGAACGCCTGATGGATATGACCGCAGATCAACGCCTTGACCTGGGGATAGGGGGAAAGCGTCTGCCACAGGGCGTCCCTGTCCTTCAACCCGATCGCATCCATCCATACCGAACCGATATCCAGCGGCGGATGGTGCAGGGCAATCAGTGCCGGTCGATCGTCGGCCTCGAGCTGCAGCGCAAGACGCTGCAGTTGCTCCTGCCCCAGCTCGCCGCCGGGCTGACCGCTGATACGCGAGTTCAACAGCAACACCTGCCACTTGCCGAGATCGAGCTCCTCGTGGAGAGGATGGCACTCTTCCATCAGCTCCGGCTGATCATGGTTGCCGGGAATCCAGAACCACGGACAGCCCACGGACGCAAACGCCCGGCTGGCATGGCGATAGGCCGCCGAGGTTTCATCCTGGGCGACGTCACCGGTAACCAACAGCGCATCAGGCCCCAACGACCGCACGCGCTCGAGCACCGCCTGTAGTTGACGCAACGGCAAGCCCTTGCGCGAAGTTCCCTGAGGATCGGCCAACAGATGGCAGTCGGTAATCTGGATCAGGCGCATCAGGGCGTTTCCGGCACGTTGGCGGCATGCCCGTGTGCCAGCCCGTGCTGCAACCACTCGCCCAGAAAGCGATTGATCTGCAGTTTTTCGTCCGGCTGATGCATCTGAGGATTGGGATAGCGATAGCGCCCCTGGAAATGGCGCTGACGCTGAAAATCGGTCACTTCCGCCATGTCGGCGTCGTGATAGAGATGCACCGTCATCCGTGGGGAGTCGACGAAGCTGTCGAGAACCCCGGTCTGGGACACCCGAGCGACCGTGGTGTAGGGCGCCTGTTCGAGTACCTCGAACCATAGCGTGCCGAAACGGGCGTGCTCTCCCGACAGCGGTACTTCCTTGATCTCACCCGGCTCCATGTCCATGACCAGACGGCAGAGCCGCAGATAATTGCTGCTGCACTCGGCCTGGAGCGTCTTGAGATCCGTAACGTAAGCAGTCTTTCTCATGCAGTTCTCCTGGCGCCTGACGGCCTGTGAAGGGCGCGAACGCGGACAGCCGACCCTAACTAAACTTCGTAACCTCTGCCCTCTCGCGCTAGGCCATGGCTCTCAACGTGGCGCGCTCGCGCGCCAGCCAGTGAAAGCCAATCAACGCCATGGCATTGTCCAATTGGCCCGCCATCAATCGATCCCAGGCCTCCGGGAACGACATGACGTGAACCAGAATATCCTCGTGTTCCTCTTCCAGACCATGCACACCACCGATGCCCTGGCTGTCTATCAAACCGCAGAACAGGGTGACCTGTTCGGTGCATGCGCCGGGGCTGGGGTAATAGCGATGGAGCTCGATCAACTCGCGAACCTCGCACCCGGCCTCCTCCTGCGCTTCACGCCGGGCGACGTCGGCGGGAGACTCCCCCTGTTCGACCAGGCCCGCCACCGGCTCCAGCTTCCACGGAGACGTGTCGTCATCCAGGGCGCCGGCACGAATCTGCTCGACCATGACAACCTCGTCCCGAACCGGGTCATAGAGTAGTACGCCCACCGCATCACGGCGAACGTGAACCTCCCGGTCCAGAACCTCGCTCCATTCGCCATTGAATTTCCGGTGGCGCAGGCGACGCTTCTCGAGATCGAAAAATCCCGTGTAGAGCCGCTGATCCTCTACTCTCTCGACATCCCGGGCGTCGAAACGGCTAAGCGGGGCGATCTCATGACCCATGGATTGGCTCCTTGGCATTGGAAACCCATTATTGCGGCAGCCGTGAGCGATTCCAACCGGCGTGGCGCGATTGCCGTCCTGGGGAGCACCCTGGGCTCCGACGGACTCCACTCCTCTTCGATACCAGTGATGCCCTAAGTGTCGTTTAGACGGAGTCAAACGACACTTAGAACAAAACACCAATCGCCTAAACATTTATATCTTACCTATTTATCCACAGCTCTAATGATCATTAAAATCGGCTTAAAACTCCGCATTCGAAAGCATAAAAATACTTAGGAATTCCGATAAAAAGTCTAACGTCTATCGCTAAACATTATTATAAGCTATTGATATAAATGAAAATAATAACTTTTATCATAAAATTACAATTCACACCGCTCTTAACAGTTTGCAATGAACAGCGTTCTCTCCTATCCCTATTCAAAGACTAAAAAAGCCGTCCTTATTGATTATAAGACGTTGCCACTTCCGCATTCGCGGGTGATCCAGCAGGGGGAGTTACATGGCCATTTCAGCGAAGATCAGTGCACTCAACGAAGACGTTGCCGCAGCACCCGCCACCAGCGTCGAAAGCGACGGAACCATTGCTCTCGACCAGCCCAGAAAGGTGCTGTTGAGCCTCTCGCCTGATGACATACAGGGACTGCACCGCGACGGCGATGATCTCCTGGTTCGGACCATGGACGGCCAAGTCATCCGAATCGAAAACTTCTATGGCACGGACGAGGCCACCACGAGCCAACTTTACCTCACCGGTGACGACCAGGAACTGATATGGGCGGACCTTGGCCCCGCCACCAGTGATGGCATCGTCACGGCAGATTACATCCCCCAGGGAGAGTTCGGCGTTTTCGAACCCGCCGCCGTTGCCGGTGAAGGCAGCGACGGCGCTGCCGTCACCCCGTTGGGCTGGGCCGCCATTGGTGGTGGCGCACTGGCAGCCGGCGCACTGGCAGCAGGCGGGGGCGGTGGCGGTGGCGGTGGCGGAAGCGATGACGGTGACGACGCGCTACCTCCAGGCGACGACGGTGACGGCGACGAGACCGACAATACTGCA
>NZ_CEXLVS010000267.1:0-5348 GCF_982684285.1 Salinicola sp.
GCCCTGCGCCCTGCCGCACTGGACGCCAAGCGCTATCGCGATTTCGAGGCGTTCCTGCTGGAGCGCGGTCAGATCAAGGCGCAAAGTCCGGTGTCTCGCCTGGCGGTGGATCTCAACGCGCCCTAGGGAAAAATCGGCTAGATTGATGATATGACTTCAAGATCATCATGTTGCGGCCGGTTGAACCCCGAGCCGCTAGGCTACGACCCGCAGCAGGATCCGATCCGGACGCTGCCCAGCACGAGCCTGCAGGACCTGGGCGCGTTACCCGCGCGCCCGGGAGTATATGTCTTCTTCGGTTACAACGAACTGCCGCTCTATGTCGGCAAGAGCGTCGACATCCGCAGCCGCGTTCGCAGCCATCTCCAGCAGCCGGTGTCCAGAAGACACGGGCAGATGGTGGCCCAGGCCCAGCGTATCGCCTGGCGGCGGACCAGCGGCGATCTTGGCGCTCAACTCCTGGAAGCGGACCTGATCAAGCGCTGGATACCGCTATACAACCGGCAGCTTCGCAAGCGCGTGCGCATGGTGAGCTGGAACTGGCCGCCGGGCGAGGAGCGGCCGACACTGACCGATGGCCAGTGGGTGGTGGCGGCACGCAGCCGGTTCTATGGACTGTTTCGCAATCGTCGTGATGCCCAGATGACGCTGCGAGACATCGCCACCGAGGCGTCGCTCTGCCTGCGGGTGCTGGGGCTGGAATCGGGACAGGGTCGCTGTTTCGGCTATCAGATCGGCCGTTGTCTCGGTGCCTGCTGCGGCGCGGAAACCCGGGAGGCGCACGCGCGGCGGGCACGCGACGCGATGGAACGGCTACGTATCGAGAACTGGCCGTGGCCCGGTCGCGTCGCCTTCCGGGAAAACGGCCCTCATGGCGATGTCGGGCTGCATGTCGTCGATCACTGGCACTATCAGGGAAGCGTCGAGCGGCTCGACGACCTGCATTCGCTTCCCGACACCCGCGGCTTCGATATCGATACCTATCGAATTCTCAACCGCTTCCTCTCATCGCCCGACGACACCGTCGAGCCGATCCCCATCGATGGCGAGATCGACGCGACATGAGGTCGGTTCGGCCGGGATGCCGCCTGCTCATGAAACGGTCGTGAAGCGATTCACCGCGTCCCGAAACGCGTCGGGTTGCTCGGCATGCAGCCAGTGGCCCGCCCCTTTCAGGGTTTGCCATTCGACATTGGACATGACCGCATCGACGCTGTCGCGATGACGATCCTGAACGTAGGGGGAGGCACCGCCGCGAATCAGCAGTGCCGGGCCTTCGAAAGGCCGATCGCCGTCCGGCGGTGCGATGATGTCCTCGTAACCGGCACTGATCTCGTCGAGCCCGACACGCCAGTACATGACGCCGTCGTCGCCGCGGAGCAGATTGGTCGCCAGGAACTGTCGAGTGGCTGCATCCTCGATCTCCTCCGCCATCAGTGCCATGGCATCGCGCCGGGAAGTCGGCTCGCCCGCCTCGACCCGCCGCATCGCGGCAAAGACGTCGTCGTGGCCGTGGTCGTAGGCGACAGGCGCAATATCGGCGACGATCAAGTGCGCCACCCGCGCCGGGTTCGACCGGGCCAACGTCATGGCGACCTTGCCGCCCATCGAGTGGCCCAGCAGATCGAACCGCTCGATGCCGAGATCGTCCAGCAGCGCGATGACGTCGGATGCCATCGCCGCGTACCGCATCCCTTCGACATGGGGCGAGCGACCATGGTTGCGCAAATCCACGGCAACCACGCGACGACCGCTCTGCCACTGCTTGATATGGGAGCGCCAGTTGTCCGCGCTACCGAACAGGCCGTGCAGTACGATCAGCGGTAGCGCCGGGCTCTCCTCGCCCGAGGCGCCGGTGTCGATACAGTGAAGGTGCAACGTCGTCTCTCCCCAATCCGGTCCGGTAGCCGGAACGGCCACCGCTTCGGCCCCTAGGATAACAAATGCAGGCGATGGCTATCCCTGCTCGCGCGGCATGCCCGGCAGGTTGGCCTGATCGCGTCGCGCCAGCAGGCGACGGCCGAGGCAGGCCAGCAGCACCCCGTAAAGTGGCAGGAAGAAGATCAGGCTGATCGACAGCTTCACCGCATAATCGAACCAGGCGATCTCCACCCAGTGCTCGCGCATGAAGGGGTCGGGGCCTTGCCAGAAGGCGATGGCGAAGAAGGCGAAGGTGTCCGCCAGATTGCCGACGATGGTGGACAGGGTCGGCGCGACCCACCAGGCACGAAGCCTGCGCAGCCGGTCGAACACGTGAATGTCGAGCAACTGGCCCAGCACATAGGCCATGAAGCTCGCCAGTGCAATGCGGCCAACGAAGAGATTCCATTGCGCCAGCGCCTCGAAGCCCTGGAAACGCCCCTGCTGAAACAGGACCGATACCGCGTAGGAGATCATCAGCGCCGGCACCATGACGCCGGCAACGATCCTTCTCGCCGGTGACTTGCCGAACAGCCGCACGGTCAGATCGGTTGCCAGGAAGATGAACGGGAAGCTGAACGCGCCCCAGGTGGTATGCAGCCCCCACAGGGTGAAAGGCAGTTGAACCAGGTAGTTGCTGGCCGTGATCACCAGTACATGAAAACTGATCAGCCACAGCAGGGCGAATCGGAGTCGGGGATTATCGAGTGCAGGCATGAGAAACCTTTTTTGTCTGCCTTGGCTCCGCAGCGCTGTCTGGCGGAGCCAGGCCGAGGGGTTAGGGAACCCTCTGGGTGGCAAGAAGTTGTCGGGGCTATTTATCAGGGCTATCGAGAGCGGGCGCGAATTATAGGGATCCAGCGGGCAGAGTGCCAGCGGAGCAGCGGGCGTATACGCGAAAAAACATTGTAACTCTAAGTTACATTAAGCTAATATCAGAAACGACTGAACATGGGGTTCAGTAGCGGCAACCCGCCCGGCGCGCTTGGAATTCTGACTATGACGACAAAGGCTATCCCGCTCGGAAACCACCAGATTGGCCCCGCCACCGCTGCCCTCAAGGCCATCGCCAACGAGAGCCGGCTCCGCATTCTCTGCCTGCTGATGCAGGGCGAGCGCTCGGTCACGCAGATCAATCAGGAGATGACGCTCAGCCAGTCGGCGCTCTCCCAGCATCTTGCGGTGCTTCGACAGGAACGCCTGGTAGCGACGCGACGCAGTTCCCAGGTGATCTACTACTCGCTGCGCGGCAACGTGGCCGAGCGGCTGATCCAGACACTCGGCGAACTGGATATCGCGTAGCGGGCGTTCTAGCGGCGCTGCCAGCGAAGATCGTCGACCCGCTGCAGCACCCGATCGATGCCAGTCTCCAAACCGCTCTCCACGCCCTTCCCCAGCTTTCCCATCAAGCCGGAACGAGACGTCAGCGACACTTTCAACACCCGCGCTCGATCTCTCTGCTTCTCCAGGAGATAGGCGTCGCTGGTGCCCACCGCATCGATGAGACCAGCCTCCAGGGCTTCGCTGCCGTACCAGATCTCGCCGGTCGCGACTGTCTCGATATCCAGCGAAGGACGACGGGCGGACACGTAACGCTTGAACAGATCGTGGGTGGACTCGAGATCCTCGAGGAATTTGGTGCGGCCCTCTTCGCTGTTTTCACCCAGCACGGTCAAGGTCCGCTTGTAGCGCCCCGCCGTCAGGAGTTCGACGTCCACGTCGTGTCGTTTCAGCAAACGGTGGACGTTGGGTATCTGCGCCACCACGCCGATCGATCCGATCACCGCAAACGGTGCCGCGATCAGCCGGTTGGCACAGCAGGCCATCATGTAGCCACCGCTGGCGGCGACCTTGTCGACGCAGACCGTCAACCGCGCGCCGGCATCACGCAGGCGGTCGAGCTGTGCCGCAGCCAATCCGTAACTGTGCACCAGTCCACCACCGGACTGCAGGCGCAGCACGACCTCGTCTCCATCGCGGATCGTTTCCAGCAGCAGCGACACCAGCTCGGCCAGCGCCGGCGTGCCGGAAGCCTTGAGATCGCCATCGAAGTCGAGCACCCAGACACGCTCGGCCTCCTGGGACGCCCCCTGCTTCTGGTCCAGCTTGACCGATCTTCGCAGCTGCTTGGCCAGCTGCCGCCGACGCGCCTTGGGCACCGCGGCCAGGCTCAGCTGTCGGGACCGGCGCTGAAACCGCTCATCGAGCTCCGTGACCTTCAGCCGGGCTTCGCTATCGCCCCGGCCTCTGCGACGCCCATGGGCCACCAGCGCCAGAATGATCCCGATGGCGATGACCAGCGTTGCCGTCTTCGCCAGGAAAAGGCCGTACTCGGCCAGCCATTCGATCACATCACGCTCCTTGGTTGGGAAACTCATCGGTTTGAGCTGCTCCCGGGAGAGCGAGTAAGCTGCTCCGGCGCTTGCATGCCGATACCGGCGATGATCTGCTTAGCGCTTCTGGCACGGGAGATGTCATCATGGACGACGATCAGTTGATCGCCAAACTCAGGGCGCGGTTCGACGCCAAGGCTGCCGAGGGCGTTTCGGCCATCTATCAGTTCGACCTCGACGATGTCGACGATTATCACATGACCATCAATGATGGTTCGCTCGACATTCAGCCCGGTCGCCATCCGAATCCCGGCGTCACCATCTCGAGCGATACCGGAACGCTGTTGGCTCTGGTCAGGAAGGAGCTCAACTCGATGCAGGCCTTGCTGACCGGCAAGGTCAAGGTCACCGGAGACATCGGCCTCGCGAGCCGCCTTCCCAAGCTTTTCGCCAACACCAGCCAATGAACCCCAGCGGGTCAACGCACTGCGACCGCGCCGCGGTGCGTCTCGATCAGCTGACGTGAAATCGAGTACGCCGGTGGCAGTTGCGGCAGCGTCTCGGGACTGAACCAGGCCGCGTCCACGATCTCTTCGCCGTCGATACGAATACGCCGGCTGGCCGCTTCGGCGAAGAACCCCATCATCAGCGAGTGCGGGAATGGCCAGGACTGACTCTTGAAAAAGCTGACGCGCCCGACATCCACGCCCACCTCCTCCATCACCTCACGGCGAACGGCAGCCTCCACGGCTTCTCCGGGCTCGATGAAACCGGCGAGTGTCGAATAACGCTGTGGCGGAAAACGGGGGCTCCGCGCCAGCAGCATGTCCTTGCCATGGGTCACCAGGGTGATGATGCAGGGCGATATCCGCGGATAACCGCGCAACCCGCAGTGGTCGCACTGCATCGCGAACTCGTGAGTCAGGCGACGGGGGGCGTTGCCACAGCGCCCGCAAAAACGGTGATCTCGCTCCCAGCGGGTAACCTGCAGCGCGGTCGCCAGCAGTTCGCTCTGCGCGACGCTCACCCGGGCCAGCCAGTCACGGAAGCCCGGCCAGTCGTCGGCCGCGCCCACACCGACCGCTACGAGGCCGA
>NZ_CEXLVS010000268.1:0-5297 GCF_982684285.1 Salinicola sp.
AGCCGACGGTCAACGGGTCGTGGTCGGCACAGGCGCCCGGGTGGCACCGCGACTCGCGGCTCGCGAACTCTATCTGGCGGGAACCGCTTCGGGTCGGCTGGAAGTATTGGATCGTGTCGTCATCGAAATGGGCGCCCGTCTGGACGGTCGGCTTTCCACGGCAAGCCTGCACTGCCACGAGGGTGCATGGCTCCAGGGAACTTTCGATATCGGCGGCAGCCGGGCGGCCCCTGCTCGTCCCGTGCCTCCCTCCCCTGCTTCACCCTGTCCTGTCTCCGAGTCCAGGTAGCGATGACGAAACCTGGACGTCTACTTTCCGTGTCGACTCTTCGAGGAAGATGGTCATGCCTACCCCCATCGATCTGGCTTCGCTCTCTCTCAACCTGGGTGTCGACGGGTCTCCCCGTCAAAGACTGGAAACGTTGCTGAGCCAGGCGGGTCTGGCCCCGCCGGTCGCAATCGCGCCTTCCATGTCCGCACTCGACGGATCGGCGCCGGGAATCGGCTATCTGAGCGATCGGCTTCATTCGCTCAACGGCCTCATGTCGCAATACGGGCTGCATTTCGAATTGAGCGAATTCGATAGCCGAGTCATTACCCAGGTCATCGATCGGACCACGGGAGACATCATCCGCCAGATACCGGCGGAGGAGATGCTACGACTCGCCGAGGCGTTCGCGGAAAACCAGGGGCGGCTGGTCGACGCTTCCGCCTGACTCATCCTTGCGCATCCGTTGGCCACGATTCGCGCAATGGGCAGTGACCTCGTACGCTGAAGTCACCAGACACGATCAGGGATGTGCGTGAATGCCAATCCGCGTCATGAAACCGCTGGGGCGCCTGCTGCCAGCGCTGCTTGCCTGCGTTCTCCTCTCCGGCTGCACCACTTACGTCAACGCTCCCGATGGAGATCTCCCCTCGACATTGCAGCAGCCCCGCGATCTCGACTACCGCGTGGTGGAGAACCGGACCTACACGCCATCGGACTGGCCGCAACCGTTGAAGGCGGATATCTACCTGCCGAAGAGCAGCGGCGAAACGCGACGCCCCGCCGTGATGATGGTTCACGGCGGCGGCTGGGAGGGTCGTTCCCGGGACGACATGACCCCGATCGCCAAGCGGTTCGTGCGCCGGGGTTATGTGGTGGTCAACGTGAGCTATCGGTTCGCGCCGGCGTATCGTTTCCCGGCCCAGTTGCACGATCTGCAGGTCGCTCGACACTGGATCGACGACCATGCCGATGAATGGCGTATCGATCCGCAGCGCATCGCCGGGTTCGGTTATTCCTCCGGCGCGCATCTGGTCAGCCTGCTGGCGCTGGTGGCAGGCACGGATAGCGAGCTGGACGCTCCCTATGGCGGAAGCGATACCGGCTTCGCGGCGGTGGTTTCCGGCGGCACGCCGGCGGACCTGCGGCTGTGGGACAGCGGTCGCCTGCTGATCCAGTTGATGGATGGGACCGAGGCGGAGCTTCCGACGGCCTACGCCGAGGCCTCGCCGGTCTTCCACGCCCACCGCGACGCACCGCCCTTCTTTCTGTTTCACGGCAGTTGGGACGATCTCGTGCCCCCCGAGCAGGCCGAAACCTTCATGCAGGCGCTGGAGGCGAAAGGCAACCACGTGGAACTGCTCTGGATGAATGGCCGCGGCCACATCACGTCCTTCCTGTTTCGCGGCAGCGCCGAGTCCGCAGCGCTGGATTTCCTGGCGCGGGAGATGCCGGCGTCTGACACGGGTCCGTGACGCAAGTGATGGGCGGACAATCAACCTTAAGACAGTTTCAGCGCCACAGGGCGCTCATTCCTTATCCATGAAAACGGCGGCAAAGCGTCGGAACTGGTCGAGATGTCGGTGACAGATGGCAAAGACGATCATCCAATCGACGGTTTCATAGTTATGAACCACGATATTGCGAAAACCCACGGATTTTCTCATGTCATCGGCCAGGTCGCGCGCAATGACTCCTCGCTCCGCCAACACCTCGAAACTTTGCCCCATCGTGATCGGCGAAGTGAGTTCATGGTGCTCAGCGATCCAATGAGAGGCAATATCAACGCAAAGCTGAATCGCTCGTGTCAGATTCAGCGTCAGTATGTCTTGTGCGTCAAGATCTGCCTGCAGAGCGGCAGCGCTGTCCGGGCAGCGCTCTTCGAGACGCACGACGCAGCGCCTTAGAGACTCGAGTTTCTGATTGATCAGGGCTTGATCCATGCTTTTTGCCTGGCTTTGAGAATTCGGCGTTGCAGCGGCACAAAATCCTCGTTATCGATGATGTTGCGATAGATGATCTTGGCCCAAGCGTTGTCGCTACCCAGTAGACGCCGCCCTTTGGTCACGATTTGCGTCAGTAACGGCTGTCCTGCCGTCTTCAAGTCAATGAGGTCGACCGGGCGGTCCAGTGCGAGCGCCAGGGTTTCGATCATGGCGATTTTCTGCTCGGACGTCAGCGGTCTGCCAACATCAACGGCCAGGTCGAGATCGCTATCCGGCCGCCCAGAGCCCTGCGCCAAGGAACCGAACAGCACGAGTTGCTCTATTTCCGCAAAGCCGGAAAGCGCCTGGACAATACGCTGCCCCAGCGCTGCGACGTCTTCAGACTCATTTTTCATGCTGACTCTCGCTGGAGTTCTCCGCTGCCGCTTTGCCGATCCTTCGATTATCCGCCTTTGTACGGGATGCTGCCAGCGACCCCCGTACCCGAGCTTCCCGCGAGTTGGGCAGTGCCCGCACGATCTGGTCAACGCTCGTTGCATGGTCGACTCGTTGGTCGGATCGCCACAAGCCGTGAGCTGCGTTGCGACTTTTCCTTGTGGATCGATGACGATGCATTTTTCGGGCTCCCCATGCTTCGTTGACTTCCACAAGCGTGCGCTCTGAAAGAAAACATTTCCAGAACAGGAATGGAGTCGCTCAGTGACTTGCACGCGACCCGGAGTACGCGCACCATTTACCGCCCTGATTATCCTTTTTGACGATAAGCTTATTACCGGGAGCCTGACGAGACGATGAGCCTTTGGCGCCGATTGACGGGAACCGACACGCGAGAACAGATTCACTTCCGTGCCCGTCTGGCACGCTATTTCCCGATCATCAGTTGGGCGCCCTACTACAACCGCCACCTGCTCAACGAGGATCTGGTGGCCTCCATCATCGTCACCCTGATGGTGATCCCCCAGGCCCTGGCCTACGCCATCCTCGCCGGGCTGCCGGCGATCACCGGCCTCTATGCCAGCATGCTGCCGCTGATTCTCTATTCGATCTTCGGCACCAGCCGCACGCTGGCGGTGGGTCCGATGGCGATCGTCTCGCTGATGACCGCCGCCGCCCTCTCGCCCCTGTTCGTCAGCGGCACCCCAGCCTACAGCCAGGCCGCGACGACGCTCGCCATGCTCTCGGGCCTGATTCTGGCCGTCATGGGCCTGCTGCGGCTGGGATTCTTCGCCAATTTCCTCAGCCATCCGGTGGTTTCCGGTCTGCTCACCGCCTCCGGCGTGCTGATCGCCGCCAGCCAGTTCGCCAGCCTGATCGGTATCGGCGGCTCGGGATTCACGCTGATCGACCAACTGGCGCATTTGCTGACCCATCTCGATGGCGTTCACTGGCCGACACTGATACTGGGCGCCGCCGCGCTGGTCTTTCTGCTGGTGATGAGGCGGGCAGGGCCGGTGCTGCAGAAGATGGGGCTGAGCGCCGGAAAGGCGACCTTCATCGTGCGGCTGGGCCCGGTCATGGCCGTCGCTATCACCACGCTGGTCTCCTGGGCGTTGCAGCTCCCCGCTCATGGCGTGAACGTGGTCGGCGACATTCCCGCACATCTGCCGCCATTGAGCCTGCCGTCGTTCGAGCCGGGCCTGCTGCGCGATTTGCTGCTGCCGGCGTTCCTGATCAGTGTGGTCGGATTCATCGAGTCGGTGTCGCTGGCGCAGATGCTGGCCGCGCGGCGACGCGAGCGTATCTCCCCCGACCAGGAGCTGGTCGGCCTCGGCACCGCCAACCTGGCGGCGGCCTTCACGTCCGGCATGCCGGTGACCGGCAGCCTGTCGCGCACGGTGATCAATTTCGACGCCGGCGCCCGCACGCCGGCCGCCGGGGCATTCGCCGCGTTCGGCGTCGGGCTGGTGATCCTGTTCTTGACCTCGCTGATCGCCTATCTGCCGATCGCCACACTGGCCGCCAGCATCATCGTCTCGGCGATGACGCTGGTCGACCTCCCCGGCCTCAAGCGGACCTGGCACTACTCCCGAAGCGACTTCTCCGCGATGCTGATCACCATCCTGCTGACGTTCGTCGAGGGGGTGGAAGCCGGCGTCATGGCCGGCGTCGGCGTCTCGCTGGCGCTCTATCTCTACCGCACCAGCCGGCCCCACACCGCGGAAGTCGGGCGCCTTCCGGGCACCGAGCACTTTCGCAACATCCAGCGTCACGAAGCGGAAGTCGATGACGAGATCGCCCTGCTGCGCGTGGACGAGAGCCTCTACTTCGCCAACGCGCGCTATCTGGAGGACACCGTCTACGGGCTGCTCGCCGACCGCGAGAACATGAGGCATCTGGTGCTGATCTGTTCGGCGGTCAACCTGATCGACGCCTCGGCCCTGGAGAGCCTGGAGGCGATCAACGCCCGCCTGAAGGATTCGAAGGTCCCCCTGCCCCTGGCCGAGGTGAAAGGGCCGGTGATGGACATGCTCGGCAAGAGCGACTTCCTCGACCACCTGACCGGCGAGGCCTATCTCAGCACCTTCGCGGCCTGGACCGATATTCGCCATCGCCTCGACGACGAGCGTGCGGCGCTGCTGGCGGCGAAGGAGACATCGACCGAAAGCCCGGCCGAGGGGCCCGAGCCGACGCCGGCCGAGACGCCGTCGTCGGGCGGGAAGTCATAGCGATGACACCGCTCCGCGCTCGCCGTGCTGTCGCTGCATGATCGGCAGGATGTCGTAGCAGGCGGAAAGATTGTGGCAGTCGGTCTTGGGCGCCGGGCTCTTCTCCCGCGAGTAGCGTCGGTTGTCCGGGGTCAGGATGCGATACCAGCCACCGTGCTCGTGATCGATCATGTGCTGCCAGCAGTAGTTGGCGATCTTGTCGTACCAGCGCCAGTAGCGCGCCTCCCCGGTCAGGTCACCGAGCATCGCGGCGGCGGCCAGGCTCTCGGCCTGAACCCAGTAGACCTTGTCCCGATTGAGGGGCAGGCGGTTGAAATCCACCCCGCAGATCAAGCCGCCATACCTGTCGTCCCACCCCTTCTCCACTGCCTCGGTGAACAGCCGGCGCGCCGTCGGGAGCAGCCAGGCCTCGGCCGG
>NZ_CEXLVS010000269.1:0-5276 GCF_982684285.1 Salinicola sp.
ACGCAGCCTAGAGAGGGCCGACACGCTCACTATGGCGCCTCGAAAGGGATCAATAACCGGAATTCCGTGACCCCCGGATGGGATTCGCACTCGATCAGGCCCTGGTGCTGGTGCAGGATCGACTGCGCGATCGACAACCCCAGGCCACTGCCCTCCGCACGCCCGGAGACCATCGGGAAGAACAGGGTCTCGCGAATGTGCTCGGGAATGCCGGGGCCGTTATCCACCACCGCGACCTCGCACACCAGGCGGTGGCGCTCGGCGCCGAGGGTGAACTGACGACGAACGCGAGTCCGCAGCAGCAGGCGCGGCTCGGCGGTACCGAACTCCTCCATCGCCTGGACCGCGTTGCGCGCGATGTTGAGCACCGCCTGGATCAGCTGCGCCTCGTCGCCGACCAGATCCGGCATGCTGGGATCGTAGTCGCGCTCGAAGCGCAACCGATGATGCTCCACCTCGAGCAGTGCCCGCACCCGCTCGAGCACCTTGTGCACATTGAGGGGTTCGTGACGCACCAGCGTGTTGGGGCCGAGCATGCGGTCGACCAGATCCCGCAGACGGTCCGCCTCCTCGACGATGATCCGGGTGAACTCGGTTAGCTGCGGGTCGGGAAGATCGCGCTCCAGCAGCTGCGCGGCGCCGCGGATTCCCCCCAGCGGATTCTTGACCTCGTGGGCGAGACCGCGCATCAGTACCTTGACCGTCTCCTGCCGCGCGATCAGGGCCTCCTCCCGCGAGATGCGGAGCAATCGATCCCGCGGCTCGATCTCCAGCAGCAGCTCGCGACTGGTGATCGGTGTCGCGGTGAAGTCCACCGTGATCACGTCGCCGGCGCCGAGCACCAGCGCCGCTTCCCGCTGCGTATAGGGATGAAACTCCTGCATCGCCTTGAACAGGACCTGGCGAACGCTGCCGTCCTCGCCATTCAGGCACTCCAGCCACTGACCGACCACACGGGGCCGGCTGGCGGCGAGCAGTGCCTCGGCCGCCGGATTGAGCCAGCGCACGTGGAGCCGCTCGTCGAGTAGCAGGACGGCGGTCGTCAGGTGCTCCAGCAAACGTTGATACATGCGTCGTTCCATCGTGGTGATCCGGTATGTGCTTATACAGTGCAAAAACCGCGCCACTCCCCAATTTTGCCCACCTGCGAGGAGGTCCCGATGAAAAGCGGGATTTCATTCACCAAAATAGTGCAAACGCTAAAGGCTATGCCTGCGGATCGGGATTACCCATGCGGTCGGGACGACTTTCCACGATCGGGATTATTGGGATTGGCCGGCAGGTTGACGCTGGCACGCTGCACGTAGAGCGTTACCGGCGGCGTGGACAGTCGCACCTGTCCTCGAGTATCGACCAGCTCGGCCTGAAGCCGATGCTCGCCTCGCGACAATTGGCTCAGCACGAAGACGCTGGTGTGCATGGGCGACTGGCTCACCTTGCCGTCCACCCTGAGCTGGACGCGGTCACCCCGCTGCAGCGCGGGCTCGATCGCCAATTTCACCTGGACGGTTCCCGCCTGTCCGGTCGGCAGCGTTTGCTGGTCTCACGGACTGGTGATCACGAAACGCTAGTACTCGACCGCAGCCGCCTCGGGCGCGACCGAACGATGAGGGTTCGCGCGTGTCTCGCCCCCGGTGGGGTCGACCACCGTGATCGGCTTGAGATCGACGCGGCTGCCCGCTCCCGGCTCGTCGCTGTAGACCACATTGCCCTGAGCGTCGACATGTCGATAGACCGGCGCCGCCATCACGGGCGCGGCGGCCCAGACCACCAGACAAATCGATATCACCGATACCATCGTCCCCATTTGCATCAGCGCCAGCTCCCATGTCGATCACCCTGTTATCGGCCGGCGGCCTCGCCCCTTCACCTGCCCGGTGGCCCTTTCGCGGAGACCTCCTCACGAAAAAGCCCCACCGAAGTGGGGCTTTCCGTCAGGCCTGGGAGCGGGATTCGATCCTCAGACGCTGTAGTACAGGTCGAACTCGACCGGATGCGTCGCCAGGCGCAGGCGCTCGACGTCTTCACTCTTCAGCTCGATGTAGGCATCGAGCATCTCGTCGGTGAAGACGCCACCCTCGGTCAGGAAGGCGCGATCGGCATCCAGCGCTTCCAGTGCCTGGTCGAGGCTGGTCGCCACGGTGGGCACCTTCTTGCCCTCTTCCGGCGGCAGGTCGTACAAGTTCTTGTCCATGGCGTCGCCAGGATGGATCTTGTTCTTGATACCGTCGATACCGGCCATCAGCATGGCCGCGAAAGCCAGGTACGGGTTGGCGGTCGGGTCGGGGAAGCGGCACTCGACGCGCTTGCCTTTCGGGCTGGCGGTATAAGGAATACGAATGGAGGCGGAGCGGTTGCGCGCGCTGTAGGCGAGCATGACCGGCGCTTCGAAACCCGGCACCAGGCGCTTGTAGGAGTTGGTCGACGCATTGGTGAAGGCGTTCAGGGCGCGTGCATGCTTGATGATGCCGCCGATGTAGTACAGCGCCATCTCGGACAGGCCGGCGTACTCGTCACCCGCGAACTGGTTGGAGCCATCCTTCCAGAACGACTGGTGGACGTGCATGCCGGAGCCGTTGTCGCCCACCAGCGGCTTGGGCATGAAAGTGGCCGTCTTGCCGTAGGCGTGAGCGACGTTGTGCACCACGTACTTGAGCTGCTGCACCTCGTCGGCCTTCTTCACCAGCGTGTTGAACTTGACGCCGATCTCGTTCTGGCCGGCATTCGCCACTTCGTGGTGATGCACTTCGACTTCCTGGCCAACGGCCTGCAGCGTGTTGCACATGGCGCTGCGGATGTCGTGGAAGCTGTCGACCGGCGGCACGGGGAAGTAACCACCCTTGACCCGCGGGCGGTGCGCCAGGTTGCCACCTTCGACCTGACGGTCGGTGGACCAGGCACCCTCTTCGGAAGAGATCTTGTACATGGAGCCCTCGATATCGGACTTCCAGTGCACCTCGTCGAAGATGAAGAATTCGGGCTCCGGGCCAAAGAAAGCGGTGTCGCCAAGGCCGGTGCTGGCCAGGTAGGCCTCGGCACGTTTGGCGATGGAGCGCGGATCGCGCTCGTAACCCTGCATCGTTGCCGGCTCGATGATGTCGCAGCGCAGGATCAGCGTGGAGTCTTCGGTGAACGGATCGAGGAAGGCGGTGCCATCTTCCGGACGCAGAATCATGTCGGACTCGTTGATGCCCTTCCAGCCTTCGATGGAAGAACCATCGAACATCTGGCCGTCCTCGAAGAATTCCGCATCGACGGCGCTGGCAGGAATCGTGACGTGCTGCTCCTTGCCCTTGGTGTCGGTAAAGCGCAGATCCACCCACTTGACGTCGTGTTCTTCGATAAGGGCGAGGGTTTTCTCAGACATGTTGTCCTCCACTGTGAGCCATGGCTCGATTCGTTGGCGAATATCCAACACCGTTTTGTGGCGTGCGTGTTTTGTAGCACGAAGTCGGCGCTCTTGCCCACGCGCACACCGTTTTTACATGACCATGCAGAGAATGTGCCAAAATGAGGCAAGACGCAGTAGGGCGTTAATAAGCGTTTGATAAGCATGATGTTATCGAAGGGACAGCGGGCCGCGGCGGGCGCCACCCCGTGCATCATCATCGATGAGCCGAGGTTTCAGACCGCCAAAAGCACCAAACTGGTGCATACACTTACCCCTCTGCACCAAAAGAGAAAGCGGACAAATCCTCTCCGGAACCTTTGCCGAAAATCGATAGGCAACGGATACTGTGGGCAAAGGCCATGTTTCGATGGCGACCGACGACTCGAGTGATGGAATGACCCATGCCTAGGCTGGATCGCACACAGGATGTGGTACAGCGCCTACGCGGTCACTGGCGTCTCAGCCTGAGTGAGCCGTTGTGGGGTCGAAGCGCCATTCTCGCGATGAATCGCGTGCTGGACGATGAAGCCGAGGCCCGGTTGCCTCATAGAGCCGGCTGGTGCCTGGGGCCGGACAGCTTTCGTCAGTTGCTGGAGAGCCTCAGCGAGAGCGCGCAGATCGTCAGCCTGGAGAGCGTGCTGCAGCTGCATCACGACCAGCTGCCCCGCATCGCCCTCACCTTCGACGGCGGCTGGCGCGATACGCTGAAACAGGTGTCGCCGGCCCTGGAGCGGCTGGCGCTGCCGGCCAATGTGTTCCTGCCCTGCCCGGTCACCCAGCGCGCCTGGAGCTCATGGCACGAAGCCATCGGCGAAGCCCTCTGGCGCGACGAGACGGCCGACCACGCAAGGCGACTGCTCGCCGAAGCCGGCCTCCCGGCACCGCCCACCGTCGGCACGCACCGCGACGAGCGCTACAGTCAGGCGATCCGGAACTACATCGCCGAGCTCGACCAGTCGCAAGACGCCACCGCGTTGCATGCGGTCGCCTCGGCGCTGGATGCCGATCCGGCATTCGCCGACGAAGCCCTGGACGCCTTCAGCATCCGCCGTCTGGAGCAGGGAGGCCTGTTCCGCTTCGGCAGCCTGATACCGCCGCATGCCACGACGCAGGACGTCTCCGCCCTGATACAGCTCCGTGAAAGCCAGCACCAGTTGGCAGTCCTCTGCCGTCACCCGCTTCGCATCGCCACCAGCGCCTCGGCGCATGCGGACGAGGGCCTGGCTCGATTGGCGGCCAGCGCCGGCATCGAACGTGTGCTGACGCACAGAACGGGCTGGCTCGAGCCACCGATCGACACGGTGCTGCTGCCGCGCTTCGCCATTACGCAGCCGGTCGCCAACAGCCCGGGGAGACTGTTCGACTGGCTGCTGGGCAATCTGCCCTCGTAGCGTCCTTCCCAGAGTCCGTTCCTGAGTCCCTGTCACAGCCCGCGAAACTCGAGCCCTGGCCAGCGGCGCTGCCACCCCTTGGCAACGACGCGCTGCCGAAACACCTCGCTATCGCCGTGCCGCGGATTGTGCGTCACCCGACCCGAGAGCAGCGAGGCGGTGCCCAAGGGTGCCGTCAGGCGAATGCGGCCATCGTCGTCGAGCGTCACCGCCACCGCCGTTTCACACTCGACCCAGACGCTCAACGCTTCCTCTATGGAGGCGTAGGGGCGATGCCCGTGACGCCGGTGCATCCGCGCCTGGTTCTTGACCGACCAGGGCAGCGGGGCAGCGCGCCGGAGCGCGCTCTCGTGCGCCCGGTCGATGCGTACGCTGGCGTGGGAGGCGTCGAAATAGACGAGATCGATATCGTTCAGCGGCGTCGCTGGCGAATAGCCGTGCAGCCGATCCCAGACCAAATTGCGCACGAAACCGGCGGCCAGCCACCAGTCGGG
>NZ_CEXLVS010000270.1:0-5242 GCF_982684285.1 Salinicola sp.
TGGACGAGACCGAAAGACGCCGCAACAAGCAGATCGCGCACAATGAACGTCACGGCATCACGCCGATGACCGTGACCAAGTCCGTGGCCGACATCATGGAAGGGGCGCAAGCGCCGGGAAGCCGCAAGAGTGGGCGTAAGCGCACCGAGCAGCTGGTGGCGGAAGCCCCGGGCGACTACACCCGCGAGGCCTTGAGCCAGATGAACGCGCCGCAGCTGACCAAGGAGATCGGCAAGCTGGAGGATCGCATGCACGAGGCTGCCCAGAATCTCGAATTCGAGCAGGCCGCGAAGCTGCGCGACCAGTTGCAGACGCTCAAGGTCAGGTTGCTGGAGCTGGGATAGGCGAGGTCGGGAAACGCTCGAATGCCGGAAGGACCGGAAATACGTCGCGTTGCGGATCGGCTGGGCAGGGTGCTGGTCGGCAGACCGTTGGTTCAGGCCTGGTTCGCCTTTGCCGAGATCGAGTCGATGGCGGGGCGCCTGAGCCGAAGCCGGGTCACGGCCGTCGATTGCTGGGGCAAGGCGCTGCTGATCGCCTTCAGCGACGGGCACGTGCTCTACTCCCACAACCAGCTCTATGGCGTATGGCGCGTTCATCGCAGCGACAAGCCACCGGTGACGGGGCGGGTGCTGCGTGCCCGGTTGGCCACCGAGACGCATGCGGCCAGCCTTTACAGCGCCTCGGATATCTCGCTGTGGACGACCGAGACCGTTCGGCAGCAGCCATTCCTGGCCCGCCTGGGGCCGGATCTGTTGACGCATGATGTCTCGGCGGGGGATATCGAGGCGCGACTGTCGGACTCCCGCTTCGCGGGCCGTGGGCTCGGCGGGCTGCTGCTGGATCAGGGGTTCTATGCCGGTATCGGCAACTATCTGCGCTCGGAGATCCTGTTCTACGCCGGGCTGCCGCCGAGAAAACGCCCCAGGGATCTGACGAGCTCTCAGCGCCGGAAACTGGCGTGCGTCATCCTGGCCACGATTCGGCAGGCCTACCGGGAAGCCGGCGTGACCAACCGTCCCGCATGGCGCAAGCGGCTACAGCTGGCAGGGAAGCGACGCGGGCAGTGGCGGTTCGCCGTGTTCGAACGCGAGGGCCTGCCTTGCCATGCCTGCGGTTCGGCCATCGTTCGCGAAGCCGTCGCCTCTCGGCGTCTCTATCGTTGCCCCCACTGCCAGCCGGAATGACAGGAAACGCCAGATTCGGGGCGCAATGGAATATGGGTTTATACCGTTATCTCATGTCGACGAAGTCAACCGGAAACTGCCAATTTCGGTTCCCTAGGGTATGATTGGCGGCCTTGAAGTTACCGCCCCGCGGACGATCGATCCGCCGGGCAGTCACCGTGACCAGCAGGAGACCGATGATGACCGTGATCCGCCAGGAGGATCTCATTCAGAGCGTGGCCGACGCGCTGCAATACATCTCCTATTACCATCCCAAGGATTTCATCGATGCCATGCACGCGGCCTACCAGCGGGAAGAGCACCCTGCCGCGCGGGATGCCATCGCACAGATTCTGATCAATTCCAGGATGTGCGCCACCGGCCATCGGCCGATCTGTCAGGACACCGGTATCGTCACGGTCTTCGTTCACGTCGGCATGAACGTGCGCTGGGAAGCCGACATGAGCCTCGACGACATGGTCAACGAAGGCGTGCGCCGCGCCTACCTGCTGCCCGACAACGTCCTGCGCGCTTCGGTGCTGGCCGACCCCGACGGCAAGCGTCGGAACACCGGTGACAACACCCCGGCAGTGATCCACCACAAGCTGGTGCCGGGTGACACGGTCGAGATTCACGTGGCGGCCAAGGGCGGGGGGAGCGAGGCCAAGTCCAAGTTTGCCATGCTCAACCCGTCGGACAGCGTGGTCGACTGGGTGCTGGAACAGCTGCCCAAGATGGGCGCCGGCTGGTGCCCCCCCGGGATGCTGGGGATCGGCATCGGAGGTACCGCGGAAAAGGCCATGGAACTGGCCAAGGAAGCGCTGCTCGACCCCATCGACATTCAGGCGCTCCAGGCCCGCGGTGCCAGCAATCGTGCCGAAGAGTTGCGACTGGAGCTGTTCGACAAGGTCAACCGGAGCGGCATCGGCGCGCAGGGGTTGGGCGGATTGACCACGGTGCTCGACATCAAGGTCAAGGATTATCCCACTCATGCGGCCAACAAGCCGGTGGCGATCATTCCCAACTGCGCTGCCACCCGCCACGTGCATTTCAGCCTCGATGGCAGCGGTGCGGCGCAGCTGCCGGCACCCAGGCTCGACGACTGGCCGGAGATCACCTGGGAAGTGGGCGAGGGCGTGCGCCGCGTCAATCTCGACGAGATCACCCCGGAAGCCGTGCGCGAGTGGCAGCCCGGCGATACCGTGCTGCTCTCCGGCAAGCTGCTGACCGGGCGGGACGCCGCCCACAAGCGGATGATCGATATGCTGGCCAGGGGCGAGAGCCTGCCGGTGGATCTGAAGAATCGCTTCATCTATTACGTCGGGCCGGTCGATCCGGTCGGCGACGAAGTGGTCGGACCGGCGGGCCCCACCACGGCGACGCGCATGGACAAGTTCACGCGGACGCTGCTCGAGGAGACCGGCCTGTTGGGCATGGTCGGCAAGGCCGAGCGCGGCCCGCTGGCGATCGAAGCCATTCGCGACAACCAGGCGGTCTATCTGATGGCCGTCGGCGGCGCGGCCTATCTGGTGGCGCAAGCGATCAAGAAGGCGGAAGTAATCGCGTTCGACGACCTGGGCATGGAGGCGATCTACGAGTTCGAGGTCGAGGACATGCCCGTCACGGTGGCCGTGGACCATCTGGGTACGTCGGTTCACCAGACGGGCCCCGCCAGGTGGAAGGAGATCATCGCCGAGCGGGTCTAGCGGCCAGGTGGCGGTCGATGGAGCTCGGGCCCGCGGCGCCGGGCACCATTCAACGAAGAGATCGCGTCAAGGAGAGAGTCCCTGTGGGGCTCTCTCTTTTTTTCGGTATGATGTTGGTTCGACTAACGATTTTTGGCGGAGAGGATGGTGATGCAGCGTAGCGGAAGATGCCGGACATGACCGTATTGATCGGCTGGCTGTTGTTCGTCTCCCACGTTGCCGGGATCGCCACGGCGATCATGGCGCTGATGTCCAGCCGCACCTCCCAGGGTGCCGTCGCCTGGATCGTGACGCTAATCAGCTTTCCCTATATCGCCGTGCCGATTTTCTGGACATTCGGCCGACCCAGGTTCTACGGCTATGTCTCGGCGCGGGGCGAGCGGGACACCGTGCTGCGCCAGGTTCTTCAGCGCTATCGGCCGAACATGGAGTCGTCCATTTCGCGGCCGGAAGCGGTCAGCGGACGTATTCGTGCGGTCGAGGAGCTGGCGCGCATGCCGATGACCCGAGGCAACCGGGCGGAGCTGCTGATCGATGGCGATGCCACCTTCGACAGCCTGTTCGAAGGCATCGATCGTGCCGAAGAGTATATCCTCGTCCAGTTCTTCATCGTGCGCGCCGACGAGATCGGCCTGGCCTTCAAGCGCAAGCTGATCCACCAGGCGGAGCACGGCGTCAACGTCTATTTCCTCTACGACGAGATCGGCAGTCGCGGTTTGTCCGGCGGCTATCTGAGAGATCTGGAGGAGGCGGGGGTCCGGGTCTCGGCCTTCAATTCGTCACGCGGCTGGCGCCACCGGTTCCAGATCAACTTCCGCAATCATCGCAAGATCGTGGTGGTGGATGGCCGCGTGGGCTGGACCGGCGGGCTCAATGTCGCCGATGAGTATCTGGGGCGAGTCGAACGTTACGGACGATGGCGGGACACGCATCTCAAGCTCCAGGGACCGAGCGTGCTGGCGCTTCAGGAAGCCTTCTGGGAAGACTGGTACTGGGCGACCGGCGACATCCTGGCTCTCGGCTGGAAGCCCACGCAGATTCCCGATGCGTCCCAACATGTGGCGATCGTACCTTCCGGCCCGGCAGACGGGCGCGAAACGGCCAGCCTTCTGGTTCAACACGCCATTCACGGCGCCCGCCACCGTCTCTGGGTCACCAGCCCCTATTTCGTTCCCGATCACGGCGTCCAGGACGCGCTGACACTGGCGGCGCTCAGAGGCGTCGATGTCCGGGTACTGATTCCCGAGCGTCCGGATCACCTGCTGGTCTTTCTCTCCGCCTTCGCGTTCTTGCCGGAGATGATCCGCAATGGGGTCAAGATATACCGTTATCAGCCTGGATTCTTGCATCAGAAAGTCCTGTTGGTGGACGATCACACCTCGATGGTGGGGACGGTCAATCTCGACAACCGTTCTTTTCGGCTCAACTTCGAAGTCACCGCGTACGTTCCCGACAAGGTCTTTGCCGCCTCCGTTTTCGAGATGCTCGAGCAGGATTTCGCCAATAGCCGACAGGTCAGCCGGCGCGAACTCGAGGAGAGGCCGCTATGGCGCAAGCTGGTGTCACGGGCCACGTACCTGCTATCGCCCGTGCAGTAGCGATGCCACTGGCGTGGCGCTCGACGTCATCAATGCATGAAGGGTTGCCGGGAGGCCCCCATTGAATCTAGAAACCAAATGGCTCGAGGACTTCGTGGCCTTGTCCAACACGAGGAGCTTCTCGGCCTCGGCGCGCCAGCGACATGTCACGCAGCCCGCGTTCAGTCGGCGCATTCGTTCGTTGGAACAAGCCGTCGGCGCCACCCTGGTGGACCGCTCGACCACGCCGGTCAGCCTGACGCCGGAAGGGCAGCTCTTCCTGGTGACCGCCAGGAACATCGTCGAGCAGCTCAACGACAGCCTGGCCCATCTCCGCGGTCTCGCGATGGACAACGAAGCCCTGGACATCGTCGCCGCCCACTCGCTGGCGCTGGCCTTCTATCCGCCCTGGATATCGCGCCTGCAGAAAGGCGTCGGCGAGCTGCCCACCCGGTTGGTCGCCATGAACGTCGGCGATGCCATCCACGTCCTTCGGGAGGGCAACTGCGACCTGATGCTGGCCTACCACGACCCCTACGCCACCATGCAGCTGGACGCCGAAATCTTTCCCTCGTTCTCCATCGGGCAGGTCAAGATGATTCCCGTCAGCGTTCCGGATGCCGCCGGCGCGCCGAGATTTTCATTCGATGGCGACGGGCCGATTCCGTTCTTGTCCTACACCCAGGGTGCCTTCCTCGGCCGCAGTGTCCGCATGCTGCTCAAGAACGAGCCAGGGCGCATGCGCCTCAAGACCGTCTACGAAACGGCAATGGCGGAAGGGCTCAAGGGCATG
>NZ_CEXLVS010000271.1:0-1965 GCF_982684285.1 Salinicola sp.
GGACGGCTACTGTGCGATTCCACAGGGACCCGGGTTGGGCGTCGAGATCGACGAAGCGTTCGTCGAGGAGCGTGCCAAGGTCGGGCATCGTTGGCGCAACCCCGTCTGGACACATGAGGACGGTTCCGTCGCGGAGTGGTAACGGCACACTCGATAGCCGCCTGCGCGAGTGAATCGCCGTGTTGCCCGGTGCGCGAAATCCTCACATATACCCCATATGCTCCGGGTTCTGTGCGCCGGGCGCCTTGCGCTTCAGCTCGCTCGGCTGGCTCTCGAGCGCACCGTACTTGGCGCTCAGCCGTCTTTGCTCGCCGACGCAGAGCATCCAGGAAAGTGTGGTCCGGCTGGCTCTCGAGCGCTACATGCTGATGCTCTGCTGGCTGCGCTCCAACGCGCGGCCCTAGACTGGCCGAAACGAGGAGAGAGAAATGAACGAGACACGCAAGTTCGCACTGGAAACGGCGCTGCGCGAGCGCCCCCTGGTGGCGATCCTGCGCGGTATCACCCCGGGAGAGATCGATGGGGTGTTCGACGCGCTGGTGGCGGCAGGTTTCAAGCTGATCGAGATTCCGCTCAACTCCCCGGGGGCCTGGGAGAGCATCGCCGCGATCGCCAAGCGCTGCCCGGACGATGTCGTGATCGGCGCCGGTACGGTACTCGACCCCGAGCATGCCAAGCGTCTGGCCGATCTCGATGCGCCGCTGCTGATCACGCCCAACACCGATCCGGAAGTGATTCGGGCCGGGGTCGAGCACGGTCTGGCACCGATGATCGGCTGCATGACGCCCAGCGAGGCGCTGGCCGCGGCCAAGGCCGGCGCAACGGCGCTCAAGCTGTTCCCGGCGGCACGCCTGGGCACGGGCTACTTCAAGGATATCAACGCGATCCTGCCCAAGGGGTTGCCGGTGCTGGCGGTCGGCGGCATCGATCAGAGCAACATGAGCGAATGGCATGCCCATGGCGTGGCAGGCTTCGGCTTCGGCAGCAATCTCTACAAGCCGGGACGCAGTGCCGAAGACGTCGGACGGGTCGCGGCCGAACTGGTCAAGGAGTGGCAGCGGCTGAGCGAGGTCGCCCACTATGCCGAGCAGCAGGAACGCGAGGCGGATGCATGAGTGGCGATGCACCGGCGCGTCTGATCGTCATCGACTGGGGGACCAGCAACTTCCGTGCCTTCCTGGTCGACACGGCCAGCGGCGAGGTGCTGGACAGCCGGCGTTCGGCCTCCGGCCTGCGCGCGCTGAGCCAGAGCGAATTCCCCCACTACTGCGCGTCGCAGACCGACGACTGGCGGGAGGGCGGCGGCGGGGCCTCGGGCGTTGAAGGCACGGCTTCGGGCGCTGAATGCGCGGCTTCGGGCGCTGAAAAGGTCCCGGTCTACCTGGCCGGCATGGTCGGCTCCGCGCGGGGGTGGCACGAGGCGCCGCAACTGGAACTGCCGGTCACCGCCGCCGATCTGGCGCAGAATGTGGTCGCGGCGCCGGGTCTCGACGACGTCTGGATCGTGCCGGGAGTCAAGCAGGTGACCCCCGAGCATGTCGACGTGATGCGCGGAGAAGAGGTTCAGGCCTTCGGTGCACTGGCGCTCGCGGGCGTGGAGGGTGGCGACTGCTGTCTACCGGGGACGCACAGCAAGTGGGCGCGACTCGATGCCGGCCGCATGACGGCGTTCAACACCATGATGACCGGCGAACTCTACCACGCGGTCCGTTTCCACACCCTGCCGGGAGAGCCGGCTCGCGAGGATGCGCCGTTCGACGAGGGGGCGTTTCGACTCGGCGTCTCCCGGGCCGGCTGCCCCGGGGGGGTGATGCATGCCCTGTTCGAGGCCCGCAGTCGCCATCTCTACGCGGGGCTCGAATCGCCGCAAATCGGCAGCTTTCTCTCCGGCGCGTTGATCGGGGAGGAGGTGGGGGCCATGACAGCGGCTCGCCCCGAGCTCGACAAGGTGTACCTCGTCGGCGC
>NZ_CEXLVS010000271.1:1975-5178 GCF_982684285.1 Salinicola sp.
CGCCGATTCGCTACGGCAGAGTTATACCATCGCGCTGGAAGCTTTCGGGATCGAGGTCGAGGCGATCGACAGCGATCGCGCGACACTGGCCGGCGTCATCGCGATCGCGGCAAGACACGTCCGATACTGAACTTGCCCCGCCCATTGAACCATTGATGCACCAAATAGGTGCAACGGCCCGCGCGCCGAGGGTCCGACATCGCCGCCGACGGCCCGCGACCCGTACCCACGGCGCGGGCCGTCGTGTTTGGCATGATACTTGCTACCTTCACCTATACGACTGCCGACACGCAGCCGATCGCGTACGACATGACGAGGTGATGCGATGCGGGTGAAGCCATGACACAGCCGACCTTGAACCAACCACCGTTGCTGGTGTTCACCGATCTCGACGGATCGCTGCTGGACCACGATACCTACGATTGGCAGCCAGCCTCGATCTGGCTGCATCGTCTCGAACAGCGGGCGATCCCGGTCATTCCCACCACCAGCAAGACCCGTGCCGAACTGCTGGCGCTCCGGCATGAGCTGGGGCTGGAGCAGACGCCCTTCATCGCCGAGAACGGCGCCGTGATCGGCCTGCCGCCATCCTGGCAGCATGCGCGACTGGATCGTGATCCGGCATCGCCGGACGGCCTGGTGGTCAAGACGCCGAGCATGGATGTCGACTTCATCCGACGCCGCCTGGACGTGGTGCGCGAGCGCCATGGCCTGCGCTTCCGCCGGATGGGGGAGATGGATCTGGCCGAGGTCCGGGAGCTCACGGGGCTCAGCGCCGCCGGTGCCGAACAGGCGATGATCCGTGAAGGGAGCGAACCGCTGGTGTGGGAAGACGACGACACCAAACTGCAAGCTCTGCATGAGACGCTGCGCGTCGATGGTCTCCGCCTGACCCGGGGCGGCCGTTTCTGGCACGTCATGGGCGCGGTCGACAAGGGGCAGGCCGCCGAATGGCTGGTGGCCCGGTTCGAGTCGTTGCGTGGCTATCGGCCGAGGACGCTGGGCCTCGGCGATGGGCCCAACGATCTGGCGCTGCTGTCGACGACGGACATGGCCGTGATCATCGCCGCCGGCCACGGCCAGGCGATGACACTGGAGAATGCCCGGGTCTATCGAACGCGGGCGCGAGGGCCGGCCGGGTGGTCGGAGGGTGTCGAGCACTGGCTGACCCGGGAACCGGGATGGGAGAGTGGCGAGCCGCAGTAGTCGCTGATATCGACCTGATGACAGGCGTCACGGACCGACGCCAAGACGACAATAGGAAGAGGGCGCTTCATGAGTGATTTCTATCAGAACGGTATCGTTACCAATTTCCACAACCTGACTCGGCGCTCGGTGGAGGCTCTGGAGACCGATCTCAAGCAGTTCTCGCGCAGCCGGCCGATGGGACTGATCCTGCCGTCGCTCTATTCCGAGCTGGAGGGGCCGGCGCTCTCGCACATCGTCGATGAGCTGTGCAAGGTGCCCTATCTCAGCGAGATCGTCATCGGCCTCGACCGCGCCGATCGTGAGCAGTTTCTCAAGGCGCGGGACTTTTTCTCCCGACTGCCTCAGCACCACCGCATCCTGTGGAACGACGGTCCGCGACTCCAGGCTCTCCAGCAGGAACTGGCGCAGGAAAATCTCGCCCCCCTGGAGCCGGGCAAGGGCTGCAACGTCTGGTACTGCTCCGGCTACGTGCGGGCGTCGGGCAAGGCCGAGGCGATCGCGCTGCACGACTGCGATATCGTGACCTACGATCGCGGCCTGCTGGCGCGGTTGATCTATCCGGTTGCCAATCCGCGCTTCCACTACGAGTTCTGCAAGGGTTACTACTCGCGCATCGCGTCCGGCAAGCTCAACGGCCGGGTGGCGCGGTTGATGGTCACGCCGCTGATCCGGGCCTTCAAGATGATCTATGGGCCGCTGCCTTACCTCGACTATCTCGACAGCTATCGCTATCCGCTTTCCGGCGAGTTCTCCATGCGTGCCGACGTGCTCGACGGCATCCGCATCCCCAGCGACTGGGGGCTGGAGATCGGTGTGCTCTCCGAAGTTCACCGGAACTTCTCGACCAAGCGGCTGTGTCAGGTGGACATCGCCGACGCCTACGACCACAAGCACCAGCCGGTCTCCGAGGAGGACCCTAGCGGCGGTCTCAACCGGATGAGCATGGACATCGCCAAGGCGATGTATCGCAAGCTGGCGACGCTAGGTGTGGAGATGAGCGTCGAGAGCTTCCGCACGGTCAAGGCCACCTACTATCGCGTGGCGCTGGATCTGATCGAGGCCTACGACCACGATGCCGCCATGAATGGGCTCAAGCTGGACCGTCACAGCGAGGAGGCCGCCGTGGAGCTGTTCGCCGACAACATCATGCAGGCGGGCGCCGCCTTCTTCGAATCCCCGCGGGACAAGCCATTCATCCCCAGTTGGAATCGGGTCCAGGCGGCGATTCCCGATCTCCAGGATCGGCTGTTCGAAGCGGTGGAACTGGATAATTCCGGGGACGTGTAGAGGTGGTCCTGTAGGCGTGATCCGCGCGCTTGCCGAAAGTCGGGCCGTGGGTGGGGAGGGTCGCCTCGATTCTCCCTACCCGCGGCCCGGATGCCTCAAGGCTGGACCAGCCACAGGCTGCGGTAGGGCCGGAGGATGTCGCGCTCCTCGGGATGCGGGCTCCAGCGCTTGCCATCCTTGAGCACGTCGTACCAATCGCCGTCGTTCAACTCCTCGATCTCCAGCGGCTGGCGCGTGTCGCTGATGTTGTAGATCGCCAGCAGGCGACGACCGTTGGCGAGCGGTCCGCGCTCGATGGCGAAGATGCCGGGCGGCGTATCCACCACTCGCTGAGCGGCTTCGGGGTGAAAGCAGGGCTCGTTGGCGCGGATGTTGAGTCGCCGCTTCAGTGACGTGAATGCCTCGCGGGTCGGTGTGCTGCGGCTGTCGATGAGCTCGTCGAGCTCCTCCTTGGGCCAGCGGCGACGGTTGATCGAGCGCAGCTTGCCGCTGCGCTCCACGCCACCGTGGTCGTTGAGCGTCGCGGTCAGGCTGTGGAAATAGACGCCGGGGATGCCCTGCAGTGCCAGCATCAGGTTCTGGCTGCACAGGAAGCGTTCCACCTGCCAGGCATCGGGCCCGCGGCGGGTGCCTTTCATGGCGTCGTAGTAGGTGATGTTGATCTCGTAGGGCGAGTCGCTGCCGTCGGCGTTGGTCTTCATGCTGAC
>NZ_CEXLVS010000272.1:0-5166 GCF_982684285.1 Salinicola sp.
GCCATCGCCGGCCAGCGCCACCACCTGGCGTTGCGGGAACGCCGCCTGCCAGCCCATCGCCTGGGGGACCGCCGTGGCCATCGAGCCGTGCATGAACGAACCGGTCAGCCGCCGCTGGCCGTTCATGGCCAGATATCGCGCCGCCCACACCGTCGGCGTGCCCACGTCGCAGGTGAACACGGTGTCGCTGTCCGCCAGCTCGCTGATCCGCGCGGTCAGGTATTGCGGATGCAACGGCTCGCCGCTGTCTCGCGGCGCGGCGAGATCGTCGAGCCCCTGGCGCGCCTTGCGATAATCCTTCTGGGCGTCGTCGAGAAAGCGGCGATCGCTCTTCTCGGCCAGACGCGGCAGCAGCGCCTCGAGGGTGGCGCCGATATCGCCCACCAGCCCCTTCAGCAACGGGCTGCGCCGGCCCAGGTGCGGGCCACGTTCGTCGATCTGGACGATCCTGCCGTGCTCGGGGAAGAAGTCGCGATAGGGAAAGTTGGTCCCCAGCATCAACAGGAAGTCGCAATCCTTGAGCGCGTGATAGCCGGAGCTGAAACCGATCAGCCCGGTCATGCCGACATCATAGGGATTGTCGTACTCCAGCGACTGCTTGCCGCGCAGCGCATGGATCACCGGTGCCTTCAGCCGCTCGGCCAGGGCGACGACCTGATCGTGATAACCGTCGCAGCCGTAGCCGCCAAGGATCGCCACGCGCTGCTCGCCGTTGATCAGCTCGGCCAGTTCGTCCAGCGCCGGCTCCGGCGGCACCGGTACGGCACGCACGGGCTCGGACCAGTTCGAGACCTTGACCGGTGCCGGCTGCAGCGCGATATCCCCCGGTATCACGACCACCGCCACGCTGCGCTGGGTGATCGCCACGTTCATGGCGGTTTCCAGCACCCGCGGCATCTGCGCCGGCGACGACACCAGCTCGCAGTAGTCGCTGCACTCGCGGAACAGGTTCTCGGGGTGGGTCTCCTGGAAGTAGCCCAGGCCAATCTCGCTGGAGGGGATCTGCGCGGCGATCGCCAGCATCGGCACGTTGGCGCGCTGGGCCTCGTACAGGCCGTTGATCAGGTGCAGGTTGCCCGGGCCGCAGGAGCCGGCGCAGACGGATAACCGCTTGGTGGCATCGGCCTCGGCGCTGGCGGCGAGCGCCGCCACCTCCTCGTGACGCACGCCGCGCCAGCGAATCCGCTCCTGGCGTCGCAGGCTCTCGGTCAGGCCGTTGAGCGAGTCGCCCGGCAGGCCCCAGATGTTACGCACGCCGGCGCGGTCCAGCGTCTCGATGATGAGATCCGCGATGGTCGGTTCGGCCACAGTTGTCTCCCTGACATGGACGACGGGCAATGACGACAAGAATTGCCGCTCTGCCCAATAGCTTTGGGCTTTAGTCTAGTCGACGTGCGCATCCCTGCAGCCGGACGCGATCTTGCTGGAACGACAGGGAGAAGGGAGAAGAGAAAGAGAAACTAGAGGGAATGAAGATGAGAAAACCCGAGATGGCGGCCATGGTGGCCGCCATCACTACAACGAACTAGCGGCGAATACCCAGCGCCTCATGCTGCTTGGCAAACAGCGCCCGGCAGCCGCTCTCGGCCAGGTCGAGCATGCCGTTGAGCTCGGCGCGGGAGAACGCTTCGGCTTCCGCCGTGCCCTGCACCTCGATCAGCTTGCCGTCTTCGGTCATCACCACGTTCATGTCGGTGTCCGCGGCGCTGTCCTCCGGATAGTCCAGATCGAGCACCGGGGTGCCCTTGTAGACGCCCACCGAGATCGAGCTGACCAGCTGACGGAACGGATCGGTCTTGATCATCTTCTTGCGCTGCATGTACTGCAGCGCCTCGATCAGCGCCACGCAGGCCCCGGTGATCGACGCCGTACGCGTGCCGCCATCGGCCTGCAGCACGTCGCAGTCCACCGTGATGGTGAACTCGCCGAGCTTCTTCAGATCCACCGCCGCACGCAAGCTGCGGCCGATCAGGCGCTGGATCTCCAGCGTGCGCCCGCCCTGCTTGCCGCGTGCCGCCTCACGGCCGCCGCGGGTGTGGGTCGCCCGCGGCAGCATGCCGTACTCGGCGGTCACCCAGCCCTGGTTCTTGCCGCGCAGCCAGCGCGGCACGCCGGCCTCGACGCTGGCGTTGCACAGCACCTGGGTATCCCCGAAGCTCACCAGCACCGAGCCTTCGGCGTGACGGGTAAAACCGCGGGTCAGCGTGACCTCGCGGGGCTGATCGGGTTGTCGTCCACTCGGGCGCATGAAAGCCTCTCGATCCAAAACATCAATGACAGAAGCGCCACGTCTTCGACGCTTCACAGCAGGCCGGCCATTCTACACGGCTCGGCTGCACATTCACCGCCGGCGAGCGGCGGCCAACGGCTTCACGGATGGGTTACACTCGATCGATCAGCTCGACGATTCAAGGAACTCCCATGCCCCACAGCATGACCGCCTTCTCACGCCAGACCCGTGATGCCGACTGGGGCAGCCTGCAGCTCGAACTGCGCTCGGTGAATCAGCGCTACCTGGAGCCGCACTTCCGCCTCCCCGATACCCTGCGCGATCTCGAGCCGCATTTCCGCGACGCCATGCGCCAGCGTCTCGCCCGCGGCAAGGTGGAATGCGCCCTGCGCTTCGACCCCGCCGAGAACGACGCCGCCCCCGGCATCAACGCCGAACAGCTCGCCGCGCTCTCCCAGGCGCTGAAACAGGTCCGCGCCCAACTGCCGGAAGCACCGATGCCCAACGCGCTGGAACTGCTCGCCCACCCCGGCGTGATGGCCACCCAGCGTCTCGACCTGGAGAGCGTCAAGGCTGCCGCACTCGAGCTGTTCGACGCGGCGCTCGGGGATCTGGACGCCGGTCGCGCCCGCGAAGGCGAGCGCCTGGCGGAACTGATTCGCGAGCGGCTAAAGGGCGTGCGCGAACAGGTCGCCGTGGTGCGGGAACACCTGCCATTGATCCTCGAGCGCCAGCGCACTCAATTGCTGGAAAGGCTGGAAAGCGCCAAGACCGAACTCGACCCGCAGCGGCTGGAAGCGGAAATGGTGATGATGGCGCACAAGGCCGACGTCGCCGAGGAACTCGACCGGCTGGAAACCCACGTCACCGAAGTGGAACGTCAGTTGAAGCAGAAAGGGCCGGTCGGACGGCGCCTCGACTTTTTGATGCAGGAACTCAACCGGGAAGCCAACACCCTCTCCTCCAAGGCCATCGTCGCCGATACCACCCGCTGCGCGGTGGAGCTGAAGGTGCTGATCGAGCAGATGCGGGAGCAGATTCAGAATCTGGAGTGAGGACGCGGTCGTTTGGAAGGCCAGCGCTGAATTCGCTTTTGTAAGGGAAGTCATGACAGCACCAAGGCTAAAGGCGGTAGAGATACTTAGGCGATCCGAGCAAGGACTTTGTCGCCCTTTCCTGATTAGGGACGACAAAGGGGACGTCTACGTTGTCAAAGGTGTTGATGGCGTCGGTAAAGCGGCTCTGGTTTCGGAACTTATCTGTGCCGAGCTCGGAAAACGCCTGGGCCTTCCGATTCCTGCCTATGGGTTGATGCAGATACCCCAGCCGCTGATCGATTTCAGCGCGATTGAGGGCATATGGGATTTGGAAGGCGGCCCTGCCTTCGCCAGCCGGCTGATCGAAAACGCCACGACGCTGGTCTACTCCCAGATGAACCGTATCGAGACTGTCCTTCAGCAACGTGTGCTAGTGTTCGATAAGTGGGTCAAGAACGGTGATCGCTGCCTGACGGAGAACGGCGGCAACGTTAATCTACTTTGGTCTGCCGGTCAGGGCCTCGGCGTGATCGACCATAACGTGGCTTTTGCCATGGAAATACCAGACCAGGAAATTCTGACCAACCATGTCTTCGCCAATCAGCGTCACTGCTGCAATGACATGGTGACCCGCGCCGAGCACATCGCCGCGCTTGACACGGCCTTGGCGAACTGGGATAGGATCACCGCCCTTTTGCCGGATGAGTGGGTCTATCGCGACCGCTGGGACGAAGATTCGGAGGTAGCACCAACGCTCGAGGAGCGGTACGCGTTGCTGCGGCGGTTCAATGACGACGATTTTTGGAGACTAGCATGAGCACCTTCTGCAATTACGCGGTGCTTCGATTCCAGCCCTACCCCGAAACAGGTGAGTTCGCGAACCTGGGGATCGTCATGCTCTGCTCCGACGGCCAGTTCCTGCAACGCATCGAAACCCAACGGCGCAAGCGGGTTACCGACTTCTTCGACAAACTCGAACCCAGCGTTTTCCGGCAGGCGCGCCAGGAGTTTATCGACGAGGTTAGACGCGTCGCCGAGCTCGCAAACGCGCACACTGGTGACTTCGCGCTAAAAATGGGCTTGTTCAAGCATCTGATCGCACCTAGCGAAACCATGTTCCGCTTCGGGCCACCGGGAACCATCGCCTCAGCCAATCCCGAAGAAACGCTGAACGAGCTATTCAATCGCTACGTCCACCACGAATTCGGTCAACGGGAAGAAGCCGAAACACGGATCAAGCGCCGTCTTGGCACCCTGCTAAAAACACATTTTGCTGATCGCACCTACCGCGAGGAGCGCTTGGGCGATGAGCTCTATCACGTCAATTTTCCCTTTGTGTGGCGACGTGGCGAGCATGCCCCGCGTCAGGCAATCCGGCCGCTATCCTTCGACCTCGATGACCCAAAGAGCATTCTCGACAAGGGCGACCGTTGGATCATGCAAATGAACCGGCTGAAGAAGCATGGCGGACTGCCGGAAGATACGGTGTTTGTCTGTCAGGCACCCAGTGGCCTGGAGACCAGAAAGACACGGAGTTACCAGGAGATCATCGCCGAGTTGTCCAATACCCGACACATTCGCGTCATCCCCGAAGAGACACCGGTACCGCAGATGCGTGAAATGCTGGCTGAGGCCGTGAGGCACTAGCGGCAATGAACTCGTGCGGCGCAACGCTGTTTACAGTTAATCCCGCATGCGTGGTACGGAATAACGCCAGTATCCAATAGAGCGCGAACGCCGTTGACTGATCGCGTATCGAAGTCCAAATTCCACCGCAAGTGGACAGGGAGTGCCCGGTCGGCGTCTAAACCTCGGTGAGTTGCACCGGGGTTTTTTGCTTTCTAGGCGATATGCCCCAGATGAAAGGACGTACTTAGGGCTCAAAATCTTTGAATTGGG
>NZ_CEXLVS010000273.1:0-5154 GCF_982684285.1 Salinicola sp.
GCCATGTTGAAGGGGCGCAGCATCCGGGATTCATCGCGAATCTGGCGCGGGCCGAACCGTGTGCCCGGACGATTGGAGGTGCCGATGTCCATCGGGATGCCGACGAAGCAGGCATCCAGTCCTTCAGCGCTCTTCTGCGTCGGCAGGCGCATCATCGTCGCGGGGCCGCCGAAGCGAGGCATTTCGTTGCCGCCGAGCGGCTGGTTGTATGGCGGTGTCGTTGGCATGGAGACTCCTGCTGTTGTGATTGTCGATTAGCACTCGCAGGAATCGTGCCAAGTCGTAACGTGCTGATTTAAAATCTTCTTTGTTTTCAGGTGATTCAAACACGAATCGAGGCATGGACGTTTCCGATCCATTCGTGCATCAATGATGCATCGACGTATCGGTAAAGGAGCACCGGAAATGGCGGACTCGCTGGACGAGGGGGCGGCCCGTTTGACGCTGGAAGCGCTGATCCAGACGGCCCAGGATCATCTCTTCATCGTCGATGCCGACGGTCGCATCCTGGATGTCAGCCCCGGCAGCGCTGCGGTCTATGGCCTGAGCCGGGATGCGCTGCGTGCCACCACCGTCCAGGCCCTGCAGGCCAGCGGCGTGCTCTCTCCCTCGGTCTCCCTCGAAGTCATTCGGACCGGCCAGCCCGCGCAGATCATGCAGCGCACCGGCACCGGGCGTCAGGTCATCGCCGAGGCCTTCCCGGTCTACGCCGACGGCAAGCTGATCCGCGTGATCAGCCGTTCGCGGGACCTCACCGATCTCCGCCTGCTGCAGGACGAGTACGCGCTGCTCCAACGCCGCTTCGCCGAGCATCTCCGCCGCCACCACGGGCCCGACGACGATGACGATGCATCGGTTGGCGAACTGGTGGTCAGGAGCCGGATCATGCGCGAGATGGTCCATCTGTTGAAGCGTAGCGCTCCCACCGACGCCACCGTGGTGATGCTGGGCGAATCCGGTGTCGGCAAGACGGCGTTCGCACGTCAGTTGCATCGCTGGAGCCGTCGGCGGGACGGGGCGTTCGTCGACGTCAATTGCGCGGCCATACCGGAGTCGCTGTTCGAGTCGGAGATGTTCGGATACCAGCCCGGCGCGTTCAGCGGGGCTTCACGCCAGGGCAAGGCAGGGCTGCTGGAGCAGGCGCATGGCGGCACGCTGTTCCTGGACGAGATCGGCGAGCTGCCGCTGACGATGCAGTCCAAGCTGCTCAAGGTGATTCAGGACGGCTCAGTGATGCGGTTGGGCGACACCCGCTCGCGCCAGGTCGATTTCCGACTGATCGTGGCGACCAACCAGGATCTGGCCGGCAGGGTCGAGGAGGGCGCCTTCCGGCTCGATCTCTACTACCGGCTCAACGTGATCCCGGTGTCGCTGCCGCCGCTGCGCGAGCGTCGCGAGGATATCCGGGGGCTGGCCCAGCGTCATCTCGAACGACTCAATCGCCGCTACGGTCGGGACAAGATACTCCATCCCAACGCCTGGGAGACGCTGATAGGCGGCGACTGGCCGGGCAACATCCGGGAACTGGAAAACTGGCTGGAACGTGCTTGGCTGTCCGCCGAGGGGGGCGTCGTCGGGGCGCCGGTGGCGTCGTCCGCTGGCGGGGCGGCGTCGGGCGACGATCCGCCGACCGGGTCCGGTAGTGCGGCGCCCGCGCCGCGTGAGAGCCCGCTGGCGCCGGGGCAGGGGCTCAGGGCGGCCATGGAGGCGCATGAGCGCGCCATTCTGGCCTCGCTGGCGGGGTCATGCGTCAGCACCTATGAACTGGCCGAACGGTTGGGGATCAGCCAGCCAAGCGTGGTGCGCAAGTTGAAACGCCATGGCCTGCGGCTCGGCCGCTGAGTGCCCGCGACCATTCAGCGACTGATATCGGCGTTGGTGTCGGCATTGGTGCTCGCTGTCGCTTCGGCGGGACGCTTCTGCCTGCCGTGAGAGCCGGAGGGACCCGGTGACGTGGTCGGAAGGGCGCTCGGCTTGCGCTTGCCGTAGCCCCAGCGCTCGGCTTCCGACGGGGCGTCCGGGGCGCTGTCGTCGTGCAGCCATTCGCGCCAGCTGGCGACCAGCAGCGCCATCAGCACCGGGCCCACGAACAGGCCGACGATCCCCATGGTCTTCACGCCACCCACCAGACCGAAGAAGGTGGGGAGGAAGGGGAGCTTGATCGGGCCGCCGACCAGGCGCGGCCGCAGTGTCTTGTCGACGACGAACAGCTCCACGGCGCCCCACAGGAACAGCCCGATGCCGTTGGCCATGTGCCCGGTGGCGACCAGATAGAGCGAGACCAGCGTGAACGTCAGCGGCGCGCCACCCGGCACCAGTGCCATGAAGGCGGTGATCACGCCGAGCACCACCGGCGACTGGATGCCGGCAATCCAGTAAGCGGTACCGAGCACCAGCCCTTCCCCCAGCGCGATCAGACCCATGCCCATCACGGTGGAGCTGATCGTTGCCGGCACCACCCGCGAGAATCGCTGCCAGCGCGCCGGCAGCACCCGCTCGCCGACCGTATCCAGCTGGCGCGCCATGCCGGCACCATCCCGGTAGAGGAAGAACAGCGTGATCAGCATGAACAGCAGGGTCAGCGCCAGGTGCAGCGCATTGCTCCCCAGCGCCAGCACCCAGCGCGAGATATTGCCGATGTGCTCGCCGCCCACCAGCTGGATCAGAGACTCCGGTGCGTGCGGTTCCGCCAGCGTCTCCTGCCACTGCTCGGACAGCCATTCGCCGATGCCGGGGAGGCCGGCAACCCAGTCCGGCGCGGGGATGCCTTGCTGGTTGGCGACCATCAGCCAGCCAACCCAGCCTTTCAATTCCTGAAAGGCGTAGGAGCAGGCCAGCACCATGGGGATCACCAGGCACATGACGATCAGGCCCAGCGCGATGCCGGCGGCCAACGCCCGACGCTGGCCGCAAGCCGCCAGCAGGCGACAGTAGAGCGGCCAACTGGCGACGCAGATGATCAGCGCTGCCAGCACCGGCACCAGGAAATCGATGAAGAAGTAGATGCCGGCGACCATCACCAGCACCAGGAGCCAGCGGGCGACACTGCTATCGGCGAAGATTGGGGCCATGGATCACTCTTGCATGAGAGGGTTGGACCAGAGCGGCTCGGGCTGAATCAGAACGGCAGCCGCATGATACCGCAACCGCTGCGGTCGGCGATTGGCCGCGCGGCGCTGGCGCGGTCAAAAAAAACCCCTCGCACGGGCGAGGGGCTGGAGGTGTCGTCGAAGCGCCGGCTCAGGGCAGCTCCTCCTCGACCTCTTCCTTCTTCACCGGGATCAGATCCTGGCGCTCCAGCTTGAACACGATCAGCAGCGCCGCGGCGACATAGACCGACGAGAAGGTGCCGGCCACGATCCCCAGGATCAGCGAGATCGAGAAGTTGTGGATCATGTCGCCGCCCAGGAAGAACAGCGCGAACAGCACCAGCAACGTCGTACCGGACGTGGCCAGGGTGCGCGAGAGCGTCTGGTTGATCGCTTCGTTGAAGATCTGCGGAAGGTCCTCGCTGCGCGACAGCCGGATGTTCTCGCGGATTCGGTCGTAGACGATGATGGTGTCGTTGAGCGAATAGCCGATGACCGCCATGATCCCGGCGAGCACCGTGAGATCGAACTCCCACTGGAACAGCGCGAACAGGCCCAGCACGATCAGCACGTCGTGTCCCAGCGAGATGATCGCGCACAGCGCGAACTTGTACTGGAAGCGGAAGGCGACGTAGACGGCGACGCCGGCCAGCGCCACCAGCATGCCCAGGCCGCTCTGGTCGCGTAGTTGATCGCCCACCTGGGCGCCGACGAACTCGGCGCGGATCAGGTCGATCTGGGCCCCGCCACTGCTCAGCGCGGACACCACCTGGTTGCCGACGTCGTTGTCGAACGTCTGTTGCAGCCGCACCAGGATCTCGTCGGTGGCGCCGAAGGTCTGGACCTGGAAGTTCTCGAACCCGCTGTTGGCCAGCAGGGTGCGGATATCGTCCAGCGACGGCACTACGGCGTAGTGGAGCTCCACCACCGTGCCGCCGGTGAAATCGAGGCCGAGGTTGAGATGCAGGAGGGCGAGGGCCGCTATCGACACGATCGTCAGCACGATCGAGACGACGAAGGCGATGCGGCGTTTGCCCATGAAGTCGAATTGGCGCATTGCTCGCGTCTCCTAGATCCAGAGTTTCTTCACCGGCTTGCCGCCGATGGAGAGGTTGACGAGGGCACGCGACACCACGATGCCGGTGAACATCGATGTGAGTATCCCGAGTGACAGCGTCACGGCGAAGCCCTTGATCGGCCCGGTGCCGATCGAGAACAGCACCACCGCGACCAGCAGCGTGGTGAGGTTGGCGTCGACGATCGAGGTGAAGGCGCGACCATAGCCTGCATGAATCGCCTGCTGGGCGGGCGTCTTGCGTCTGAGCTCCTCGCGTATGCGCTCGTAGATCAGCACGTTGGCATCCACCGCCATGCCCAGCGTCAGCACGATACCGGCGATGCCGGGCAGCGTCAGGGTTGCGCCGAGCAGCGACATGGCCGCGATCAGCAGCACCAGGTTGACCGCCAGCGCCGCGTTGGCAATCACGCCGAAGGCCTTGTAGCGGATCAGCATGAAGGCGATGACGAGCAGCCCGCCGACGATCACCGAGAAGATACCGCGCTCGATGTTCTGTGCGCCTAGGCTGGGCCCGATGGTGCGCTCCTGCACGAAGTAGATCGGTGCGGCGAGCGAGCCGGAGCGCAGCAGCAGCGCCAGTTCACTGGCTTCGGTCGGGGAATCCAGCCCGGTGATGCGGAAGCGGTTGCTGAGCGCGCTCTGCACCGTCGCCAGGCTGATGATGCTGCGGCTGGTGGTGGGAATACGCTCCTCGACCTGCTTGCCATCCTTGGTCACGGTGCGCGTGTCCGTGCTGTGATCGATGTACAGCACCGCCATGTTGCGACCGATATTGGTGCGGGTGGCCTGGTTCATCAGCGAGCCGCCGGTGCCGTCCAGGTTGATGTTCACCTGCGGGCGGCCATTCTGATCGAAGCCCTGGCTCGCGCTGGAGACCCGGTCACCGGTGATGATCACGTCACGCGACAGGGTGGCGGTGCGCTGTGGGTCGTTGCGGAACGGGAAGGTCTCCGTCTCGGAATCCGGGGCGTCCGGGCGGGCCTCGAG
>NZ_CEXLVS010000274.1:0-1027 GCF_982684285.1 Salinicola sp.
GAGGCCATCGAATGACCATCCGAACCGCCCTCATGGCCGCCTGCCTCGTGATCGCCGCCTGTTCGAGCAGCGAGGACGGCGCCGACCCGAACCCGACGGGCCCACCGACGACGTCGGCCACCGACGCCACCGGCACCAACAATCAGGACTTTGCTCATGAATTCGCTTCCAGATCGGGAAAAGTCAACAGTGATAAGGTCTTATCGGTAGTGGGCAACTAACTTCTCATAAGATTCAGCGCACCCCGACCCGATGCCACCCCGGTCTTGGTCTCCCTCCGGCCCGGGAACCGGCGGGAGGCCGCAGATAATGACCTCGTCAGAGACTGGCCTCAAGACTTTTTCGCGTCAAATCCCGGCCGATTCTAGGGTGGTTTCGTTACCGTCAGACTAAACGCCGTCCTCCGGTCCCCTGCTCTCGCTCGAAGACCTTCAGCCGCGTGGCCCGAAGAGTATGACGCCGGCGCCGATCAGGCAGATCGCCGCCCCCATCACATCCCAGCGGTCCGGCAGGCGCTGCTCGACGAGCCACAACCACAACAGCGAGGTGACGATGTAAACACCGCCATAGGCGGCGTAGGCACGTCCGGCATAATCACTGTCCACCAGTGTCAGCAGCCAGGCGAACAGCCCCAGGCTGATGGCGCCCGGGACCAGCCACAGCGCGGAATTGCCCAATCGCCACCACGCCCAGAAGGCGAAACAGCCTGCGATTTCCGCCACCGCCGCGGCCAGATAGATGAGAGGTGTCGACAAAGCAGTCGCCTAAGGATGGATGAACCCGGCAGACTTTCGCCCCTCGCGGAAAATTCCGCAAGCCATGCAAGGCTTGATCACGGTCGGGGGACGATCTCGGCTCTCCTGGCCGGCAAAAACGACGACCCCGGCCTGTTGCCGGGGTCGAGCGACGTTCTTGGCGGCACGCTCAGGGAGGCCTCCACGTCGGCCGAGATGAATCCCCAGGAACAGGCCGACACCACCGGCGATCGCCCGGGCACTGAACGGGTTCTTCACCGTCGCTTCGCGCA
>NZ_CEXLVS010000274.1:1037-5092 GCF_982684285.1 Salinicola sp.
TGCCCTCACGGCGGAGGTTGTCGTCTTCGGTCAAGCCACCGACCGCTTCCTGGGCGTGACCCTTGAGTTCCTCGGTGCGTCCTTTCACTTGATCTTCGTACATCTCGATCTCCTTGATCACTGTTGCCGCAGCGGAATCATTCCGCTGACACCTGAGCATAGTTGTCTTCGGGGATCACCACAAAACCCATGGGTTCCGAAAACCGCCGGACTTGGACGCGGGACCGGTTTACGCTACGCCTCGGTCATTCCCGGAGAACATTCAGCATGCCGCTACTCTCGCTTGGTCGTCTGCTCCTGCTATCGTCACTGTGGGGCGCCAGCTTCCTGTTCATGCGCATCGCCACGCCAGCCCTGGGGGCCTTCCCCACGGCTTTCTTCCGCGTTCTGCTCGGCGCAGCGGGACTGGTGGCGATCCTGGCGCTGCTGCGCGTACGTTGGCACTTCGAAGGCAAGCTTGGAGCGGTGCTGGCGATCGGCATGATCAATTCCGGTATCCCGTTCGGCATGTTCTGCATCGCCGCACAGTATCTGCCCGCCGGCTATTCGGCGATGCTCAACGCCTCGACACCGCTGATGGGAGTGGTCATCGGCGCCACGCTGTTCCACGAGCCGCTGACGAGAGACCGGCTGATCGGCGTCGCGGCGGGCATGCTCGGCGTCGGCGTTCTGGTGGGCACGGGGCCAGTCCGGGTCGACGGCGGCCTGCTCATTGGCGCCGCTGCCTGTCTGATTGCCGCCATCTGCTACGGGCTGGGCGGATTCATCGTCAAGCGCTGGGTGGCCGAGCGCGGCGGACTGGACTCTCGCCTGATCGCCATGGGCTCGCAGGTCGGCGCTACGCTGCTGCTGGCCCCCTTCATGCTCGGCCAGCTGGCGCTGGCGCCTCACGCCATCGCCTGGAACGACAGCGGCGTCTGGTGGGCGATGCTGGCGTTGGGGCTCGCCTGCACGTCATTGGCCTACCTTCTCTATTTCCGGCTCGTCGAGGATCTCGGCCCGGTCAAGCCGCTGACGGTCACCATGCTGGTCCCTGCGTTTGGGGTACTTTGGGGCGCGCTCTTCCTCGACGAGCAGGTGAGCTGGGCGCACGCCATCGGCGGCTCGCTGATCGGCGTCGCGCTCTGGATGATCCTGTTCAGAGGTCGACGCGATGTGGGGAAGCCCGGCGCCGAGCAGACCCGCGATTGACCCGAAACTCTCGCCGCCGGATTTTCGAACTATACTGAAAATCGCATTCTGCTAAAAAAGGAATAAGCAATGCGTAATCCAGGATTGATTGGTGCAGGACTGTTGGGACTGACGCTGACCCTGGCGGGGTGCGCCAGCACGCCGCCCTCGCCGTACGAAAAGGCGGCCGGCGAGTATGAAGGCGTGCTGCCTTGCGCGGACTGCTCGGGCATCCAGGTCGATCTGGAGATGATGAACATGGATGACACCGGCGGTGCCTATGTGCTGAACAGCCTCTACCAAGGGCGTAGTGACGAACCCATGACGACCAAGGGCAATTTCCTGGTTCTCAAGGACGCCGGGCCGCAGCAGATGCCGACGATCTACGAGCTCAAGGGCGCCGGGGGCAACACGATCTATTACCTGCGTCCGCTCGACAACGGCGATCTGGAAGTACTGGATACGCATATGCAGTCGATCCAGTCCGGTGCCGACATGACGCTGAAACGCCAGTAACGGCGACCGGTCGATACCCACGCGCCGGGCCCAGGCCCGGCGCGTTCGTGTCGGCCTTCAGTGCTTCAGCGAGCGGTGCACGTAGAGATCGTAGCGGCTCGTCTTTCCCTCCAGCACGTGCTTCGGCGCGGGTCCATCGATCGGCGGCGCCTTCCGCGGACGCTTGACCACCACCCGATGGGTGGCGACCTCCAGCGCCGCCTCCAGCAGACGCGGCGCATCGTCATCCCCACCAGCCAGGTCCCGGAACAGCCGCATCTCCTTCTTTACCAGCGCCGACTTCTCCCGATGCGGGAACATCGGATCGAGATGCACCACCTGCGGTTCGTGCGCCCAATCATCGACTGCCGCCGCCAGCCCGGTCGCGCTATCGGCGTGGCGAAGCGACAGGCGCCCGGCAATCTCCGCCACCTCGTCGTCGTCCATCGCCTGCGACAGCGCGGCCGCCAGCAGCGCATGGATCGCCGCCACCCGCTCGACCATCAACACCTCGGCCCCCAACGACGCCAGCACGAAGGCATCCCGACCGAGGCCGGCCGTGGCGTCGACGACCTGTGGCACCACTCCCTTGCCAAACCCACAAGCGCGTGCCACGAGCTGGCCACGCCCACCGCCATAGCGCCGACGGTGCGCCGCCGCGCCGGAGACGAAATCGGCCCGGATCGGCAGGCCGTAACGCCTGGCGTCGCCGGCGATCTCGAGCCCGTGCCCGGCACGCTGCAGAACCAGCCCGTCCGCGGGCGCCGACGGAGCCCAGGGCAGGCCGTAGCGTCCGGCCAGATCGGCCAGCGACTCCCCCACCACGACCACGGGCGTGACCGACTCGCTCACGTCGCCCATACGAACAGGGCAATACCCAGCAGCAGTCGATAGATCACGAAGGGCATCATGCCGATCCGATCCAGCGCCGCCAGGAACAGCTTGATGCAGAGCCAGGCCGCCACGAACGAGAACGCCACGCCCAGAAAGATCTCGTGCCACTGCGTCGCCGTGCCCGACTGGGCCAGCTCCAGTCCTTTCAGCGAGCCTGCCGCCAGGATCAGCGGGATCGACAACAGAAACGAGAAACGCGCCGCCGCCTGCCGGGTGAAACCGAGCATCAGGGCCGCGGTCATGGTGATCCCCGAACGCGAAGTGCCGGGAATCAATGCAATGGCCTGGGCCAGCCCGATCAGCAGCGCCGTCTTGAGCGTTATTTTCTCGACCGGATGTACCTGGGTGCCGCGCTTGTCGGCGATACCGAGCAGCACGCCGAAGACGATCGTCGTCGTCGCGATGACCAGAACGGAGCGCCCCGCGCTCTCGACCCAATCCTCGATCAACAACCCGACGATGACCGCTGGAATGGTCCCGACGATGATCGCCCAACCCAGGCGGCTCTCCGGCGTCTGTCCCCGCCCGCCGAACTGGGTGAACCAGGCGTGGAGAATACGCCAGACTTCATGGCGAAACGCGAACAGCACGGCGCCCAGGGAGCCGATATGAACCGCCACGTCGAAGGCCAGCCCCTGATCGGACCAGCCGAAGAGCTGGGAGGGTAAAATCAGATGTGCGGAGGAGGAGATGGGCAGAAATTCGGTCAAGCCCTGGATGATGGCGAGTGCGGCCAGTTGAAAAACATCCATTTTCTTTCGATATCCTTATTCGAGGAGGTCGCCATCGTGGACCTCGATCTTTCACGCCTTGCGCCATGCCACCTCATCACGCAGATAGACGGGAATCACCTCGTGAGGCGCGCTGCCGCGCGCGCCACGCTCCCATGATGTGGCGGCCAGACGCACGAGATCCTCCGCCGCCGGTAGTTCGTCGGGGAGGGTTTGCGGCAATGCAGCCTGTACATCGACAGGTATATTAGACAAAAGTTGCCAACCGCTGCCTATCCCCAGCCATTCGATATCGCGATCCGTGGCGGGCAGGCGCAGTCTCGAAGGCGGCACAACGCGCGGGTCGAGCGCCACGGTCAAGGCGCCGTCGTGACAGTGATAGGCCCCGACATAGATCTCGTCCATGCGGGCATCGAGTGCGGCGATGACGTGTCGCGCGTGCCATTTGCGGTGAGCCGCCAGCGCCAGGGCTTCCAGTGTGGAAACCCCGATCAGCGGCAGGTCGGCGCCGTAGGCGAGTCCCTGGGCGATGCCGGCGGCGATTCGCAGGCCGGTGAACGAACCCGGACCATGGCCATAGGCGACAGCGTCGAGCTGGGTCAGTGTCACGCCAGCTTCCGCCAGCACCTCGTCGATCATCGGCAGCAGCAGGCGCGTGTGTTCACGGGGTGCGATCTCGAAACGCTGAACGATCTGGCTCTTCCGTATCAGCGCACAGGAGCAGGCAGAAGAGGCGGCGTCCAGCGCCAGCCACGTCGGCCTCGG
>NZ_CEXLVS010000275.1:0-5079 GCF_982684285.1 Salinicola sp.
CGGCCTCACCGACCGCGGCGAGATCCGCGTCGGCGCCTTCGCCGATCTGGTGCGGTTCGATCTCGACGCCCTCGAGGACACCGCGACCTACACCGCGCCGATCGCCAAGGCGAGCGGCATCGAGCTGGTCGTCGTCAACGGCGTGGTCAGCTACCGCCAGGGCGAGGCCAGCGAACATCGGGCCGGACGGCTGCTGCGGCGCCAGGTCCGGCTGTCGGCCCGGCCTTCCCGCACCGCATCATGATTTTTCACTCGCATTACCCACCCGATCATTGAGACAACCCAGGAGAAAACCGTATGAGCATCAAACGTTACGGCATCGAAGGCGGCGTCGGCACCGGCGGCCAGAAACTGCCCTTCGCCCGCGCCACCGAAGCGGCCGGCTGGCTGTTCGTCTCCGGCCAAACGCCGATGACCGATGGCGAAGTCGTCGAGGGCAGCATCGTCGAGCAGTCGCGGCTGGCCTTCGCCAACTGCCTGAAGATCGCCGAGGAAGCCGGCTACGGCGTCGAGGACGTCGTCCATGTCACTGCCGTGCTCACCGACGCGCGCTACTTCAGCTCGTTCAACAAGGTGTTCAAGGAAGTGTTCGGCGATCATCCGCCGGCGCGGATCTGCAGCGTTCAGGACCTGGTCGTCGACTGCAAGGTGGAAGTGGACATCAAATGCTATCGCGCCGATCGCGCCTAGTTTCGAAGCTTGCTGCGCTCGACCATGCGTCGTTAAAAATCGACTCAACATGCTCATTTACACCCTCGTAAACTGCGCTATTTCGTCGATTTTTGCCTTGCCTGGCCATCGCTCGCGGCGCTTCGGTGCAGCGTCGATTCACTGACACTCGCAGAAAAGAAACAGACGCCGGAAAAGGCGTGAGAAAGAAAGGTGGCCGCGCCCCGGCAAGGGCGCGACCGCAGTGAAAAACCTCATAGGCCATGACATTCCACACTGCTCCGGTCGCGGCAACGACCGGAACGACAATTATAAGAGGTCGTTATGAACAGTCACGTTTTCCTCGGGGCCTTCATCGTTTATGTGATCGTGATGATCGCATTCGGTGCCTGGGTCTCTCGCAAGAGCCGCGGCACCGGCGACGATTTCCTGCTCGGCGGACGTAGCGTCCCGATCTTCCTCACCATCGGCACCACGGTGGCGACCATGGTCGGCACCGGCTCCAGCATGGGTGCCGTCGGGTTCGGCTATGCCAACGGCTGGGCCGGTGCGCTCTACGGGATCGGCGGTTCCATCGGCGTGCTGCTGCTGGCGTTCTGGTTCGCCCCGGTACGCCGCTTCCGCTTCATGACCATGAGCGAGGAGCTCTCCTACTACGTTGGCGCCAATCGCTGGGTGCGCAACATCGTCGCGGTGCTGATCTACATCGCCTGTATCGGCTGGCTGGGCGCGCACATTCTCGGCGGCGGGCTCTATCTGTCGTGGATGGCGGGGATCGATCTGACCACGGCACGCATCCTGGTGGCGCTGGGCTTCGGTGTCTACTGCGTGATCGGCGGCTACATGGCGGTGATCTGGACCGATACCGTGCAGGCGGTGGTCCTGTTCGTCGGTTTCATCGTGATGGCGATCATCGCGCTGTTCGAGGTCGGCGGCTTCTCCGGTCTCGGCGCCAACATGGATGTCGCGGCCATCAGCTTCCTGGGCATCGACAAGGTCGGGCTGGTACCGGCGATCTCGCTCGCCGCCGTCATCGCCGTCGGCGTGCTGGCGACCCCCTCCTACCGCCAGCGGATCTACTCCGGCAATTCGGTCAGTTCGGTGCGCAAGTCGTTCGTGATCACCGGCATTCTCTACCTCTTCTTCTCGATCATCCCGGCGATCATCGGCATGGCGACCCATGCGCTGAATCCCGGTCTCGACAACAGCAACTTCGCCTTCCCGTTCCTGGCCACCGAGATCCTGCCGCTGTGGCTCGGCCTGCTGCTGCTGGTCGCGGGGCTGTCGGCGACCATGTCGAGCGCCAGCTCCGATGCCATCGCCGGCGTCTCGATCCTGCTGCGCGATGTCTACGTGCTGTTCACCGGGCATACGCCGTCGGCCCGCAAGGTCGTGGGGCTGTCGCGGCTGGCGCTGGTCGCCACCATCGGCCTGGCGCTGCTGTTCGCGCTGACCTCCAACAACGTGATCAGCTATATCACCAGCATGATCGCGACCGTGATGGCGGGGATGTTCGTGTGTGGCGTACTGGGGCGTTTCTGGCCGCGCTACAACTGGCAGGGCGCCATCGCCACCCTGATCGCCGCGTCGGCGACCTCGCTGGCGGTGATCAACGTGGACAGCTGGACGGCCTTCTGGGGCAATCCCAGCATCCCGGCGGTGCTGGTCGCGCTGGTGGTGGGCGTCGTGGTCAGCCTGGTCACGCCCGCCTCGAAGGTGACCCCGGAGCAGGCGCTCAAGATCATCGACGACGAACGCGAACGCATGGAGCTGGAGGAGGACCCCGCCGGCGCGCTCAGCGGCAAGTCGGTCTGAACTCAGTTTTTCTTCTGATACTTTCGATGCCCCGCTCTCGCGGGGCATCGTCGTTCTCGACTCTCGCCCGCTGATCCGCTCTAGACCACCACCCGAATCGCCATCGGCCGCTCGTCGAGGTTGTCGGCACCGCCGCGGTCGACGACCAGAAACTCTCCCTCTCTTTCCAGCACCGAATGGATCGCATGCCAGGTACCGGCGCGGTAGTTGACACCCTGGCGGCCGTCGGTGACGAAGGCACGAACCTCGCTCGGGTCGATAGCGTCGCCCGGCGGGGCCACGACCACGATGAAGCGCTCCTCGTGTAGCGGCATGAACGCCTGGCTGCCCAGCGGATGGCGCTCGAGCAGTTCCAGTTCCAGCGGCAGCGGCACCGGTTGACTGACGAACACGCTGATCAGTGGTGGCGTCGAGGCGTCGCGGATATCGACCTTGGCCATCGCGTGGTGGCGTCGGGTGCGGCCGTTGTTGATCGGGAACGACTCGCTGCCACGCGAGTCGATCACCTCGCCGAACGCGGCGAAGGCCTCTGCGGTCAGCTTCGCGGCCTCGAGTTCCAGCATGCTCAAATCTCCTGTTCTTGTTGCCGAATTTCCGGCCTGTCGTATACAAAAAAACAACGTCCAGTGCAGGCACCAGGACGACTCGTGTTCAATCCGCCGGCTGCTCGACTTGGCCATTGCTCCGTAACTGCACCCTGGTAATTGCACCCTAAGAGTGCCGGGCATCCCCGATCTGCGCACCCATCGTGCAACGACCGGCGAGAGAACGGCTCAGCGCGGCCAGGCGGCCGCCGCCAGTCGGGGGTTCGTTCGGCCGCGTCTGCCCTGAGCGTGTCGGGCTAGATACCTGATCGAGAGGGGATTATCCGGCAACAGCCGTTTTCACCCCGCCGCGACGGCCTGCGACTATTCGTGGATGGCGGGCATGGCACGCATCTTGTATACAAAATAACGGGAATCACAATCACAAGACGGCCCCGCGGAGGGCACACGCCATGTCGCAACATCCTTCCGGCTACAGCGATCGGCTCTATAACGCCGATCTGGCGCCAACCACCCAGAACTGGAACTGGTACAACATCCTCGCTTTCTGGCTCTCCGACGTCCATAGCGTCGGCGGCTACGTGGTCGCCGCCAGCCTGTTCGCGCTCGGCCTGGCGGGCTGGCAGGTGCTGATTTCGCTGCTGGTGGGTATCTGCATCGTGCAGATCTTCGCCAACCTGATGGCCAGACCGAGTCAGAAAGCCGCGGTGCCGTTCCCGGTGATCTGTCGGCTCTCGTTCGGCGTCTTGGGCGCCAATATCCCGGCGATGATTCGCGGCCTGATCGCGGTGGTGTGGTACGGCATCCAGACGTTTCTCGCCTCCAACGCCCTGACCATCGTGATCCTGCGCCTGTTCCCCGGCATGGAATCGCTGGCCGGCCCCAGCTTTCTCGGCCTCTCCTATCTGGGCTGGATCAGCTTCATGCTGCTGTGGTGCCTGCAGGCGATCGTATTCTGGCGCGGTATGGATTCGATCCGCCGCTTCATCGACTGGAGCGGCCCGGCGGTTTATGTGGTGATGTTTGCGCTCGCCGCCTGGCTGGTGTGGCAGGCGGGCTGGGCCAACATCAGCTTCACCCTGAGCGATATCCAGCTCTCTCCCGGCGAACAGCTGTGGCAGATGGTGATCGCGGGCGCCATCGTCGCCGGCTATTTTGCCGGCCCGACGCTCAACTTCGGCGACTTCACCCGCTATGCGCGCACCTTCGACGACGTCAAGCGCGGCAACTTCTGGGGCCTGCCGGTCAACTTCCTGGTGTTCTCGGCGACCACGGTGATGATGGTCTCGGCGACGCTTCCGGTCTTCGGCGAAATGATCGACGATCCGATCGAGACCGTCTCGCGCCTCGACAACACCTTCATCGCCGTACTGGGCGCCGCCACCTTCGTGACGACGACGATTGGCATCAACATCGTCGCCAACTTCGTCGCGCCGGCGTTCGACTTCTCCAACATGGCGCCGAGCAGGATCAGCTTCCGCACCGGCGGCTTCATCGCCGCCGTCGGCTCGATCTTCCTGACCCCGTGGAACCTGTTCAGCAATCCGGAGATCATCCACTACACCGTCGATCTGCTGGCGGCCGCCATCGGCCCGCTCTACGGCATCCTGATCATGGACTACTACCGCATCCGCCGCGGGCATATCGATGTGGACGCCCTGTTCAGCGTCGATCCCGGCGGCCCTTACTGGTACCGCAACGGTTTCAATCCGGCCGCGGTGAAGGCGGTGGTCGCCGCATCGCTGATCGGCATCGTGATCAACTTCCTCCCGCTGGGTGACCTGGGGCACTTCTCGGTGTTCATCGGCGGCGCGCTCGGCGCGACGTTCTACGCCATGGCGATGCGACGCGCCTCTGTCGCGGCAGCCGTCGCCTCGTAGTCGGCCGTTCTGTCTCTTAGAGCGCCTCGTGCGTTCTCTCCCGTTGCCGGCGCCTCCAGCGCCGGCTTTTTTGTGACCGCCGCGGCGCGACATCAAAGATAGCGCCTCATTTCTCGCGGGTACGCTTCCCATTGCGCCTGGAAGATTGTATAAAATCTACAATATTTGCG
>NZ_CEXLVS010000276.1:0-5075 GCF_982684285.1 Salinicola sp.
CCATCCCAACAGGAAACCGTCGTTGCGCAGCACCCGGTTCCAGCCCCGCCAGTCGTTCCACTGCCACTCGGGTACGCCCATCCAGCTCAACTGGTCGCGGACATCCCCTTCCTGCCAGTACCACAGCCCGCTGATGACGACGACGAAAATCAGGCCGATTCGGGAGGAGCGGGCCAGCTGCCCCAGCAGCCCCCGCTTTCGACGACGCGCCACCCCGACTTACAGGCCGACGGAGAACATGGCGTCGAGATCGTGGCGCGAGTGCACCTGCATGGCATTGAGCGTTTCGGTGTCACGGATGCCCTCGACGCTCATCAGCCGTTCGGTTACCAGCGAGGCCAAGGATTCGAAATCCCGCGTCCGGGCGATGGCGATGAGGTCGTAGCGGCCGCAGGTCGAATAGACCTCGCTGATTCCCTCCAGATCGGCCAGGCGCTCGGCGACACCTCGTATGCGGCCCTTTTCGACATTGATCAGAATGACGGCGTTCTGCATTTCCCTCTCCCACCGGCGTTCGGCCTTTCGCGAGGCCCGAAGAATGAATGATCCGGCGCGAGTATATCAGCTCCCGGACCAACCGCCCTCCAGCGTCAGCAGCGCGCGCTTCAGCGTCTCGCCACCGCTGTAGCCCCCCATCCCCCTGGCGGCGACGACCCGATGGCAGGGAATGAACAACGGCAACGGATTGGCCCCCACCGCACCACCGATGGCCTGAGCCGCGCCATCCTTGCCCAGGCGATGCGCCATCTCGCCATAGGTGCTGGTCTTGCCGTAGGGGATGCGCAACAGGCCCTGCCAGACCTGGAGCTGGAAATCGCTCCCCTCGGGCGCCAGAGTGACATTGAAACTCCGGCGGCGCCCCGCCAGGTAGGCTTCGAGCTCGGCCCGCGCCTGATCGAAGAAGCCGGCGTCCTCCTGCCAGGTCGACTCCGGCGCCCCGGAACGGGAACTTCGGGGAAGGCGCAGTTCGCGCAGGCCCTGCTCGTCCCCCACCAGCATCATCTCTCCATGATCGGTCAAAAACTGGACATAGCGCATAGTCGACCCTTGGTGGCACCATGATTGGCGATATCGCCCGGCAGCGGATGGCGGCTGCGGATGTCTTGTGACAATGTCACGACACATCGCATACTTCCAGTCATCCAGAAGAGGCGGGCGGAAGGACAACGAACCGGAGACGGATCATGCACGAACCGGCGGGAAAGATGGCGAAAGAGGCCGGCGGGCCGCCGAACGACGAGGGACGTCGGCGCTTTCTTCGGCACGGCGTGTGCGCCTCCGGCCTGCTGCTGTTCGGCTGGCGAGGCCTGCCCGCCCTGGCGCAGGACAAGCCGATGCTGGACCCGGACGCCTATCAAGCCAGGGCGCTCGATTATGTCGAGGAGGCCGCGAACGCCCAGGGTAACCCCGCCTACCAAGCGGGTCGTCGCTGTGGCAACTGCGACTTCTTCACCGCGTCTAGCCAAGCCTGCGGACTGTTTCCCGACCACCGGGTCGCCAGCGATGGCTGGTGCAGCGGCTGGACGGCCAGCACGTCCTGACACCCATCCCCCGCGGGCGCAGCGCTCATGCCGACTCGCGGGTCGACTCCGGAATCGGCCACTGATAGCGACGCACGACTTCCCCCCCCTCCATCGACTCGAGCTTGATCGGAAACCCCCAGAGCTGATGCAGATAACGCATCACCGGGAACAGGCTCTGTCCCAGCGGACGGCGCCGATCCTGCACGTGACGTAGCGTCAGTGAACGGTCCCCGCGAATGTCGGCTTCCCACACCTGGATATTGGGCTCCCGGGCCGACAGCGCGTATTGCACGCTGAGCGCTTCGCGGATGCGGCGATAGCCGCGATCGTCGTGGATCGCCTCGACCTGAAGACTGTCGTCGCGATCGTCGTCGACCAGGCTGAACAGCTTGAGATCGCGGATCACCTTGGGCGACAGGAACTGCTGGATGAACGATTCGTCCTTGAAGTTGTGCATCGCGAAATGCAACGTCTCCAGCCAGTCGCTGCCGGCGATGTCCGGGAACCACTCCCGGTCCTCGTCGGTGGGCGCCTGACAGATGCGCTGGATGTCGCTGAACATCGCAAACCCCAGCGCATAGGGATTGATGCCGTTGAAATAGGGGCTGTCGAAACCCGGCTGGCTGACCACGGAAGTGTGGGACTGCAGAAACTCCAGCATGATGCCTTCGTCGATCAGCCCGTCGTCGTACAGGCGATTCATCAGCGTGTAGTGCCAGAACGTCGCCCAGCCCTCGTTCATGACCTGGGTCTGGCGCTGCGGGTAGAAATACTGGGCCAGCTTGCGCACGATGCGCACGATCTCGCGCTGCCAGGGCTCCAGCAGCGGCGCATTCTTCTCCAGAAAATAGAGCAGATTTTCCTGGGGCTCACTGGGGTAGCGGTCGTGCCGGTGCAGTCCCAGGGGGTCGTTCTCCAGATCGTGCAACGGCTGCTGCACCAGGCCACTGGCCGGGGCCGGGATCGTGCTCCAGAGCCGGTTGACCTGGGTCTGGAGATAGGCCTCGCGCTCATCCTGGCGCCGCACCTCCTCCTCGGCGGAGATCGGCGACGGTCGCTTGTAGCGGTCGACGCCATAATTCTGCAGTGCATGGCAGGCGTCGAGCAGCTGCTCGACCGCCTCCACGCCATGCCGCTCTTCGCATTTGGCGACATATTTGCGGGCGAACACGAGATAATCGACGATCGCCGAAGCGTCCGTCCAGGCGCGGAACAGATAGTTGCCCTTGAAGAACGAGTTGTGGCCGTAGCAGGCGTGAGCGATGACCAGCACCTGCATCATCAGCGAGTTCTCCTCCATCAGATAGGCGATGCAGGGGTCGGAGTTGATCACCAGTTCGTAGGCCAACCCCATCTGCCCCCGGCGGTAGGCCTGCTCCACCGACAGGAACTGCTTGCCGAACGACCAGTGGTGATAGCCGATCGGCATGCCTACGCTGGCGTAGGCATCCATCATCTGTTCGGAAGTGATGATCTCGATCTGATTGGGATAGGTGTCCAGCCGATACTCCCGGGCCAGCTCCCCAATGGCGCGCTCATAGGCTTCCAGCGCCTCGAAGTTCCAGTCCGATCCGGTGGCAATGGGCTTGCGTCGCGTCATCGCTCTCTATCTCCTCGCTGCGTTACGTCTCCAGGCCTTGCCGATCACCCCTTTGCCCGCTGGCGGAAGAGCTCACGGAAAACCGGGTAGATATCTTCCGCCTGGACGATCTGCTGCATGGCGAAGCGCTCGGGATAGGCCGCCCTGACCGTCTCGTAGGCTTCCCACAGCGCCTGGTGTGCGTGAGGCGTGATCTCCACGTAGGTGAAGTACTGCAACTTGCGCATCAGCGACTCGTCGAGCAACTCGAGACAGGTGGACGAATCGTCGTCCCAGTTGTCTCCATCGCTGGCCTGCGCCACGTAGAGATTCCACTGCTCCGGCGCGTAGCGCGCCTCGATGATGCTGTCGACCAGCGTCAACGCACTGGAGACGATGGTGCCGCCGGTTTCCCGGGAATAGAAGAACTCCTCCTCGTCGACCTCCTTGGCCACGGTGTGGTGGCGCACGAAGACCAGCTCGACCTTCTCGTAGTTGCGCTCGAGGAACAGATAGAGCAGCAGGAAGAAGCGCTTGCCGATGTCCTTGTGCGCCTGGGTCATCGACCCCGAGACATCCATGATGCAGAACATCACCGCCTGGTTCGACGGCATCGGCTGATGCGTGAGATGGTTGTAGCGCAGATCGTAGGTGTCGAGGAACGGGATCGACCCGATTCGCTTCTCGAGCCGCGCGATCTCGGATTTCAGTTCATCGATACGCGCCGGGTTGCGCAGTACCGGATCCTTGCGCTCTTCGGCTTCGAGCGCCTCCTGCGCCTCGCGCAGGGCACGTTTCAGCGGTGCCCGCATGCCGATCCGCCGGGCCTGGGCCTCGCGCATCGAGCGGACGATATTGATCCGCGCCGGCACCCCTTCCTTGGAGATCCCCGCACGCACCGGTCGCGTCTCTTCCAATACCTGCAGCTGCTTGCGCTCGAGATGCGGCAGCTCCAGGCCATCGAAGACGAAATCGAGAAACTCTTCGCGAGACAGCGAGAACACGAACTCGTCCATGCCTTCGCCCTGGTTTCCCGCCTGCCCATCGCCGTTACCCTGCCCACCGCCACCGCTGGGTCGTCTCAGCCGATCCCCTTCGGCAAACTCCCTGTTGCCAGGACTCACGACCGTTCGCCGACCGCCCGGGCCGTGCTGAAACGAAGGTTCGGAAATATCCTTGGCGGGAATGGAGACTTTCTCGCCGCGCTCCATATCGGTGATCGAGCGCCGATTCACCGACTCCTCCACGGCACGCTTGATGTGGGAGCGGTAGCGCTGCAGGAACCGCTGGCGGTTCACGGCACTCTTGTTGCGCGCGTTGGGGCGTCGATCGATGAAGTAGCTCATGGCACCTCCCGCAGGCTGACTGCGACAACGGCCGTCCGGCAATGGCCCCTGCCTCAAGGCGCGGAGTGCGATTCGCGACTCCACGCCGCTGACATCGACTTACGATCGTTCAGTGCGACTTGCGCACCCGCAGATACCATTCGGAGAGCAGCCGCACCTGCTTCTCGGTGTAACCGCGCTGCACCATGCGGTCGACGAAATCCTCATGCTTGCGCTGATCGGACGCCGACGCCTTGGCGTTGAACGAGATCACCGGCAGCAGCTCCTCGGTGTTGGCGAACATCTTGTGCTCGATCACCCCGCGGAGTTTTTCGTACGACTGCCAGCTGGGGTTCATGCCGTTATTGTGCGCCCGCGCCCGCAGCACGAAGTTGACCACCTCATGACGGAAATCCTTGGGATTCGAGATGCCGGCCGGCTTCTCGATCTTCTCGAGATCCTCGTTGAGCGACTGGCGGTCGAACAGCTCGCCGGTCTCGGGATCGCGATACTCCTGGTCCTGGATCCAGAAATCGGCGTAGGTCACGTAGCGGTCGAAGATGTTCTGGCCATATTCGGTATAGGACTCGAGATAGGCGGTCTGGATCTCCTTGCCGATGAAGTCGACGTAGCGCGGCGCCAGGTACT
>NZ_CEXLVS010000277.1:0-5039 GCF_982684285.1 Salinicola sp.
TAGAGCCCCGGATTGTGGCTCCGGTGGTCGTGGGTTCGATCCCCATCATCCCCCCCATTTCTTCCCTTCTTTATCTGCCTCCTTTGTTCATGGCTGTTCTCTCCAGCTGTCGAATCTGGTATGCGGCCATGCGTCGTCGATCGATGGATCGGATGCGTGGAAGAACCCTCCTAAAGTCGATTTTTGCCGCATCGGGCTTGTATTTTGCCCCGATTGGCACCATTTACCGCGCTAGTCTGCTTGCCAGTAGGCATGGGGGTTCTTAAAATCGCCCCCTTGCTTTGAAATGACAGTTTTGAAGTCACAGTCTTTGAGTTGCATTCACAGAACGCCCCCGTCGGTAGAGGATCATCTATGCAAGTTTCCGTTGAGACGACATCCCAGATCGAACGTCGCATCACAGTTCAGGTTCCCGCAGCCGAGGTCGATGAAGCCGTTGCGACTCGCCTGCAAGACACCGCCAAGCGCGTTCGTCTGAATGGCTTTCGTCAAGGGAAGATCCCGATGGCGGTCGTGCGCCAGCGTTACGGTAAAGACGTCCGCAATGAAGTCGTCAGTGAACTGATGCGTCAGCACTACGTACGGGCAATCACCGAACAGAGCCTGAATCCGGCCGGCTACCCCTCGATCGAGCCGAAGGTCGATCAGACGGGCAAGGATCTGGAATTCGTCGCCACGCTCGAAGTCTATCCGGAAATCGAGCTCAGCGGCATCGATGGCACCACCATCGAGCGCCCGCAGGCGGAAATCACCGATGCCGATATCGACACGATGATCGAAACCCTGCGCGGACAGCGCGCCGAGTTCCAGCCGGTCGAGCGCGCAGCGGAAGAGGGTGACAAGGTCAAGATCGATTTCCAGGGCTTTCTCGGCGATGAGCCGTTCGAAGGGGGCTCCGCCGAAGGGCACGAGCTCGAACTGGGGTCCAATCGTTTCATTCCGGGCTTCGAGGAGCAGCTGGTCGGCGCCAAGGCCGGTGACGAGAAGAGCATCAGCGTGACTTTCCCGGACGACTACCAGGCCGAGCACCTGGCGGGGCAGGAGGCGACCTTCAAGGTCACGGTTCATGAAGTCTCCGCCAAGGCGCTGCCGGAAGTCGATGCCGACTTCATCAAGGAGTTCGGTGTGGAAGACGGCGATGCCGACAAGTTCCGCGCCGAGGTCAAGAGCAACATGGAACGCGAAGTTCGGCAAGCGGCCCAGAACCGCGTCAAGCAGCAGGCTCTCGATGCGCTGCAGAAAGCCAACGACGTGGCCGTTCCACAGTCGCTGATTCAGCAGGAGACCGACGGGCTCAAGCGTCAGGCGGCACAGCAGTTCGGTCTTGGCGAAGACTTCGATGTCAGCCAACTGCCGAACGAGCTGTTCGCCGAGCAGGCCCAGACGCGCGTCAAGGTAGGGTTGCTGCTGGCGGAGGTGATCAAGCAGCACGAACTCAATGCCAGCGATGACGAAATCCGTGCTCGTGCCGAGGAGTTGGCGACCCAGTACCAGCAGCCGGAGCAGGTCGTCGATCAGTACATGCAGAATGACGAGCTCAAGGGGCAGATCAAGTCTGCCGTGCTGGAAGACAAGGCCGTTGACAAGCTTCTCGAGCAGGCCCAGGTTAACGACATCAGCATGAGCTACGAGCAAGTGCTGCAGGCCGCCCAGCAATCCGAGGAAGCGGCTGAAGAAGATGAAGCCGAGGAAAGCGATTCCAAAGCATGATGGGTGCTTGGTAAGCAAGACGACCCGGTTCAGGCCGGGTCGCTAGTCGATGGGCCTGACAATCACCAGATGTAAGGAAATCGCGATGCGTAACGAGTTCGACATCAGTAATGCCGGTGGCCTGGTCCCGATGGTGGTGGAGCAGAGCGCGCGCGGTGAGCGGTCGTACGATATCTACTCCCGTCTGCTCAAAGAGCGTGTCATCTTCCTGGTCGGCCCGGTCGAAGACTACATGGCCAACCTGGTCGTGGCCCAGCTGCTGTTCCTGGAGTCCGAAAACCCGGACAAGGATATTCACCTTTACATCAACTCGCCGGGTGGCTCGGTGACCGCTGGCATGTCCATCTACGACACCATGCAGTTCATCAAGCCCGATGTCTCCACGGTCTGTATTGGCCAGGCGGCCAGTATGGGGGCCTTGTTGCTCGCCGGTGGCGCGAAGGACAAGCGCTTCTGCCTGCCGCACTCGCGGATGATGATTCACCAGCCGCTGGGCGGCTATCAGGGGCAGGCTGCGGATATCGAGATCCACACCCGCGAAATCCTGACCATCCGCCACAAGCTGAACCGCATTCTGGCCGATCACACCGGGCAGGATATCGACAAGATTGCTCAGGACACCGACCGGGACAACTTCATGGATGGCGAGCAGGCCGTCGAATATGGCCTGATCGATGCCATGCTGGATAAGCGTCCGGTATCCTGATAGCGTTTGGGTCAAGGTTTCACACGGCGGCGCAGCGCGCCGCCGTCCTGACGAGGTACACGAATGGCCGACGGTAAAGGCAAAGACGACAACGGCAAGCTGCTCTACTGTTCGTTCTGTGGCAAGAACCAGAACGAAGTTCGCAAGCTCATTGCCGGTCCGTCCGTCTATATCTGTGACGAGTGTGTCGATCTCTGCAACGACATCATTCGCGAAGAGGTTCTGGAAGCCGACGCCGAGAGCGATGAAGATCGTCTTCCCGTACCTCGAGAAATCCGCGATACGCTCGATGACTACGTGATTGGCCAGGACCGCGCCAAGATGGTGCTGTCGGTGGCTGTCTACAACCACTACAAGCGTCTGCGTAGTGGTGGGAAAAGCGACGGTATCGAGCTGGGCAAGTCCAATATCCTGCTGATCGGCCCGACCGGCAGTGGCAAGACCTTGCTGGCGGAGACGCTGGCGCGTCTGCTCAACGTGCCGTTCACGATCGCGGACGCGACCACGCTGACGGAGGCCGGCTATGTCGGCGAGGATGTCGAGAACATCATCCAGAAGCTGTTGCAGAAGTGCGACTACGATGTCGAGAAGGCCCAGCGCGGCATTGTCTACATCGACGAGATCGACAAGATTTCGCGCAAGTCGGACAACCCGTCGATCACCCGGGACGTGTCCGGCGAGGGCGTCCAGCAGGCGCTGCTCAAGCTGATCGAAGGAACCACGGCGTCCGTGCCGCCGCAGGGTGGTCGCAAGCATCCGCAGCAGGAGTTCCTGCAGGTCGACACGGGCAATATCCTGTTCATTGTCGGCGGTGCCTTCGCCGGGCTGGACAAGGTGATCCGCGATCGCGCCGAAAAGGGCGGCATCGGCTTCAATGCGTCGGTCAAGAGCAAGGAGAGCAACAAGGGCGTTGGCGACATTCTTGCCGGTGTCGAACCGGAAGACCTGGTCAAGTTTGGTCTGATCCCCGAATTCGTGGGGCGCTTGCCGGTCATTGCGACGCTGACGGAGCTCACCGAAGAGGCGTTGGTCCAGATTCTGATCGAGCCCAAGAATTCGTTGGTCAAGCAGTATGCCCATCTGTTCGAAATGGAAGGCGTCGAGCTGGATTTCCGGGAAGATGCGCTGCGAGCAGTGGCCCACAAGGCCATGGAGCGCAAAACGGGTGCGCGCGGGTTGCGATCGATTCTGGAATCCGTGCTGCTCGAGACCATGTACGATGTGCCATCGCTCGACGGCGTGACCAAGGTCGTGATCGACGGTTCCGTCATCTCCGGCGACAGCGAACCGTTGTTGATCTACTCGAAGCAGGAAGAGAGTCGCGTCGCCAACAAGGACGGGTAATCGCCCGTCCCGTTACCTGCCTAGATGAGGGGGCCTGATGGCCCCTTCGCTTTTATGGATACCGCGCCGCGTCGGGCACTCTTGCATCTGAACGGTGGCGCCCCCACGTATCTCCCATATTGCCGCTCTGGTGGCTCACCCATCCGAAAGTTTGCCGAGGAAATGCTGTAATGGCGAAGAGCTCTGACCAGACACTCAAGCTTCCGCTCTTGCCGCTGCGTGACGTGGTGGTCTATCCGCAGATGGTCATCCCGTTGTTCGTGGGGCGCGAGAAATCCATTCGCGCGCTGGAGACGGCGATGGAGCATGACAAGCGCGTCCTGCTCGTCGCGCAGCGCGAGGCGGCTCATGATGATCCCGGGGTCGAGGATCTCTTCAGTATCGGCACGGTCGCCGACATCATGCAGTTGCTCAAATTGCCCGACGGCACCGTCAAGGTCCTCATCGAGGGTAGCTTTCGGGCAGACATCCAGGAGGTCCTGGAGGACGAGGACGGCTTCATCAGCGCGCAGGCGGTCGCTCGCGACAGCGAACCGCTCAGCGAGCGCGAGCAGGAGTCCCTGGTTCGCGTCTTGCTCAATCAGTTCGAGCAGTACGTCAAGCTCTCCAAGAAAGTGCCGGGCGAGGTCTTGTCCTCCTTGCAGGAGATCGAGGATCCCAGCCGGCTGGTGGATACCATTTGCGCACATCTGTCATTGAAGATCGATGACAAGCAGGAACTGCTCGAGATGGATCGCGTGCGCGACCGGGTCGAGCACCTGATGGCGCTGATCGAGTCCGAGATCGATCTGCTGCAGGTCGAGAAGCGCATCCGCTCGCGGGTCAAGGACCAGATGGAGAAGTCCCAGCGCGAGTACTATCTCAACGAGCAGATGAAAGCCATCCAGAAAGAGATGGGCGAGCTCGAGAACGTACCTAACGAGGCGGAGAAGTACGAGCAGCGCATCCAAGACGCCGGCATGCCCCAGGAGGCCGTCGACAAGGCGACCCAGGAGCTCGGCAAGCTCAAGATGATGTCGCCCACCTCGGCCGAGGCGACGGTCGTGAGGTCCTACCTGGACTGGGTGCTCTCCGTCCCCTGGAAAAAGCGGACTCGGGTCAAGCACGATCTTCCTCACGCCGCCAAGGTGCTGGACGAAGACCACCACGGCCTGGAAGAGGTCAAGGAACGTATTCTCGAGTACCTTGCCGTACAAAAGCGGGTCAAGAAGCTCAAGGGTCCGGTGCTCTGCCTGGTCGGGCCGCCGGGCGTGGGCAAGACCTCGCTGGGCCAGTCGAT
>NZ_CEXLVS010000278.1:0-5002 GCF_982684285.1 Salinicola sp.
GTCACTCGGAGTGGTGCTCATCAGATCGGTCATCAGCTTATCTCCAATCTGCGTGCTCATAAAATTCAATTCCGCCTCGACCCGGATCCCGTTGCTGATCGTCTGGACGTTGAACACCATTGCCAGGCCTTGCAGAAAGGAGTCCATGAGCAATCACCAGGCTAGGGTAGGATTTGAGACAGCAGGGTGCCTTCCGGCAGCGGGATCAGCAGATAGCGTGAGAACAGCAGGTAGATCGCCGCCGCGACGACCAGCGACACGACCAGCGAGAGCCACGGCCTGGCGCCGCGCAGCAGCATCAGGATCAGCATGCTCAGCGCCATGCACAATGGGGCGCCCAGCCACTCGCTGGCGAGGATGTAAAAGACGATCAGCGCGCAGGGCAGCAGCGAGATCAGCAGGCCGCGGTAGTCGTATCGCGGCGTCTGGGAGCGTGGGCCGGCGAACGCGATCCTGAGTTGGCCTATCCGGGTCAGCGCCAGCACCAGTCCGCCGATCACCATTCCCCCGCCGATCAGCGAGGGGAACAGCGAGGGGCCATACTGGAGGGCCGGCATGGTCGGGTAGGTCTGGGCGACGGCGATGACCACGCCGCCGCCGATCACGAACGCCAGTCCGAGCAGGAAGTCTCTCATGAGGTCGTCTCCCGTTCGGATCGTGGGATCACTTGGCCAGTCCCACCTGCTCGACGATCTTGCCGAAGCGCTCGTCCTGCTCGGCCATGAGCTTGCCGAAATCCTCCGCCCCGCGCCATTCGGTACCGAAGCCCTGCTTGGCCATGAAGTTCTGGTAGGTGTCGCTGTTGTAGGCGTCCTCGATCGCCGTCTCCAGGGTCTCGACGACCGCCGGGTCCATGCCCTTGGGGCCGGCGATGCCGCGCCATTCGCCGATGGTGTAGTCGGTGCCGAGTGCCTCCTTCAGGGTGGGCACGTCGGGGAAGCTATCGAGCCGCTCCGGCGCCATGATCGCCAGGCTCCTGGCCTTGCCGGCTTCGATCATCGAGCGCCCTTCGGGAACCGAGCTGGGCACGATATCGATGCTGCCCGCGGCCATCTCGGTCATCGCCGGCGCGGCGCCCTGGCTGGGAATCCAGGAGACACGATCGGCTTCCAGGCCCTGGTCGAGCAGGAAACCGGCGAAGGCCAGGTGCCACACGCCGCCCTGACCGGTACCGGAGGCGGTGTAGGTTCGCGCGGGCTCGGCCTTGATCTGGTCGACCAGCGTCTGGACAGAGTCGAAGGGGCCGTCGGCGGCCACCTGAATGCCGGCGTAGTCGTAGTTGATCTGGGCGATGGGGGTGTAGTCCTCGTAGGTCAGCTGCGTCAGCCCCTGCCAGTGCATCATGTTGATCTCGCCGGTGATCAGACCGAGCGTGTAGCCATCGGGCTTGGCCATGGCCATGGCGGTGTGTCCCACCACGCCGCTGCCGCCGGTTCGGTTGACCACGTTGACGGTCTGGCCCAATTGCTCTTCCAGGGCGGCGGCGATGGTTCGCGCGGTCGCGTCGGTCCCGCCGCCAGCCGCCCAGGGGACGATCAGCGTGATCGGTTTTTCGGGGTAGTCGGCCAGCGCCGGCAGCGGCAGCAGCAGTGACAATCCCAGTAATCCAGCGAGATGACGCTTGTTGATTGAGGTCTTCATGGCGTGTCTCCTTGGGGAGGGGTGTTGTTGGTGTTTTGAATTTCTACCGTCACGGAATCGACTTGGCGCCCACTGAAGCTATGATTTATGACCATTGGGTGCAATAAACGTATTGGCTAGACATTGGTATAACGAGCGTAAATCGGCGCCGCGTCATGGGTCTGACTATGGCACCGAATCACGATCCGAGGAGTCCGTGATTATCTCCGTTTTTCAATACCATCGATCAAAAATCCGGTGACGGAACGGCAGCGATCGGGGGGCTCCACCATGCAGATTACGCCGGTTGGCGACGGACGTATTTGCTCCGAAAGTCTATGTTGTACTTATTTTTTATATGTTCAACATAGTGGGGAGATGATAAAGGGTGGTCGCTGTGTCGCGGCGGCATGGGCCCGTACGGCAACGTGCGAGGCGTTCTGCCATGGCCGCCGCAAGGCCGTTGGCTACAGTGACCGATGATCGATGCAAGGAGAATGCCGATGCGCCTGATTCAGTGCCTGAACGATGACCGCCTGACCGTGGCGGTGGTCATCGACGAACATGAAGTCCAGGTCGTCGATGGCGACGAGGGCGTCTACGGACTGGCCAGGCGCGCCATCGCCGACGGCACGCCATTGACCGCCGTGGTCGAAGCCGCGCTGACCGAAACCCGGCTCGACTATGCCCGGCTGATCGAGGAGCGCCGTCTGTTGCCGCCGCTTACCCATCCCGACCCGGCGCACTGTCTGGTGACCGGGACCGGGTTGACGCACCTTGGCAGCGCCGATACGCGCTCGGCGATGCACGCCGCCGCCATGCAGCCGTCCGACAAGGTCGACGAAAGCGAGTTGACCGATTCGATGCGCATGTTCCGCATGGGCGTGGAAGCCGGCAAGCCGAGAGCGGGCGAGGTGGGGCCGCAGCCGGAGTGGTGCTACAAGGGAGACGGCGACTGCGTGGTCGCGCCGGAGAGCGAGATCCCCAGCCCGTCGTTCGCCCAGGATGCCGGGGAGGAGCCGGAGCTGGCCGGCCTCTACGTCGTCGGCAGGGACGGCCAGCCTTGGCGGGTCGGCTATGCGATCGGCAATGAATTCTCCGACCATGTCACCGAGCGCTTCAATTACCTGTGGCTGGCGCACTCCAAGCTGCGCGCCTGCAGCTTCGGGCCGGAACTCTTCGTCGGCGAGCTGCCGGCCAACCTGGAAGGCACCAGCCGTATCGTCCGCGACGGCCGTACCTTGTGGGAAAAGCCGTTCCTCACCGGCGAGGGCAACATGGCCCACAGTCTCGCCAATCTCGAGCATCACCACTTCAAGTATCGCAATTTCCGCCGCCCGGGGGATGTCCACGTGCACTTCTTCGGGACCGCGACGCTGAGCTTTGCCGACAAGATCGTCGTCGAACCGGGCGACCGCTACGAGATCGACCTGCCGGCGCTGGGCCGCCCCCTGCGCAACGTGCTCGGCAGCGAGGACGATTTCGGTTACTCGGCCGCCAAGGCGCTCTAATCCCTTCGTGACAACACGACGTACCGACCGGCCGCCAAGGTTACCGTCCCGTCGTCGAGTCACCCATGCATGACGGCGTTCCGGCTGCCCGATTCCTGGCCGCCGGATCCGCCCGTTCTGGAGTCCTGATCATGAGCGAACGTCCCCGCCGAACCGCCGACCAACTGCGTTCGCGCTGGTGGTTCGACAACCCCGACCACGCCGGTACCACGGCGCTCTGCCTGGAGCGCTACATGAACTACGGCATCACGCTGGAAGAGCTCTCCTCCGGCAAGCCGATCATCGGCATTGCCCAGTCCGGCTCCGACCTGACGCCGTGCAACCGGCATCACATCCAACTGGTGGAGCGGGTCAAGGCCGGCATCCGCGCGGCGGGCGGCGTCCCGTTCGAGTTCCCGCTGCACCCGATCCACGAGAACGTGCGTCGGCCGACGGCGGCACTGGACCGCAATCTGGCCTACCTGGGGCTGGTCGAGGTGTTGCATGGCTATCCGCTCGATGGCGTGCTGCTGACCACCGGCTGCGACAAGACCACGCCGGCCTGCCTGATGGCCGCCGCCACCGCCGATATCCCCGCGATCGTGCTCTCCGGCGGGCCGATGCTCAATGGCTGGCGCGGCAAGGCGCGGGTCGGTTCCGGCACTATCGTGTGGGAGTTGCGCAAGCGCCTCGCCACCGGCGAGATCGACTACCCCGAGTTCCTGGCTCGAATCGCGGATTCGGCCCCTTCGGTGGGGCACTGCAATACCATGGGCACGGCCTCGACCATGAACTCCATGGCCGAGGCGCTGGGCATGAGCCTGCCCGGCTCGGCGATGATCCCCGCACCCTACAAGGAGCGGCCGATGGTCGCCTACGCCACCGGCGCGCGCATCGTCGAGATGGTGTGGGAGGATCTGCGTCCGAGCGACATCCTCACCCGGGAAGCGTTCGAGAACGCCATCGTCGTCTGCTCCGCGCTGGGCGGCTCCAGCAACGCACCGGTCCACATCAACGCCATCGCCCGGCACGCCGGGATCGAACTCACCAACGATGACTGGCAGCGCCTCGGGCACGCGATACCGCTGCTCGCCAACGTGATGCCGGCGGGTGCCTATCTCGGCGAAGAGTTCTTCCGGGCGGGCGGGGTGCCGGCGGTGGTTCACGAACTGCTCACGGCAGGGCGGCTCCACGGCGATGCGCTGACCGTCAACGGCCAGACGCTGCACGCCAACTGCTTCGGCCAGGAGACGCAGGACGAGGACGTCATCCTGCGCTATGACCACCCGCTGGTGGAGTCGGCGGGTTTCCTCAACCTCAAGGGCAATCTGTTCGACTCCGCGCTGATGAAGACCAGCGTGATCTCGGATGATTTCCGTCGTCGTTATCTCTCCAACCCCGGCGATCTCGATGCATTCGAGGGCAAGGTCGTGGTCTTCGATGGCTCCGAGGACTACCACGCGCGCATCGACGATCCGGCGCTCGAGATCGACGCGAACACCATCCTGGTGATGCGCGGTGCCGGCCCGGTGGGGCATCCCGGGGGGGCCGAGGTGGTCAACATGCAACCGCCGGAAGCGTTGATCAAGCAGGGCATCGACTCGCTGCCGTGCCTGGGCGACGGACGCCAGTCGGGGACCTCCGGCTCACCCTCGATTCTCAACGCCTCGCCGGAAGCCGCGACCGGTGGCGGGCTGGCGCTGCTGGAAACCGGCGACAGGATCCGTATCGATCTCAAGCGTGGCGAGGCCAATCTGCTGATCGGCGACGACGAACTGGCGGCGCGACGCGCCAAGCTCGAGGCCGAAGGCGGTTATCCCTATCGCGATCATCAGACCCCATGGCAGGAGATCCAGCGCTCGATGGTCGAACAGCTCGACCGCGGCATGACC
>NZ_CEXLVS010000279.1:0-5001 GCF_982684285.1 Salinicola sp.
GGTTCGCCAGCGTAACGTCTCGATGGTCTATCAGCAGTTCATCAACTATCCCACGCTCACGGTCTTCGACAATATCGCCTCGCCGCTCAAGCAGGCCAGGGTGGCGCGGCAGGAGATCACCCGCCGGGTCGAGGAGACCGCAGCGATGCTGGGCATCCAGCACCTACTGGGCCGTTATCCGCAGGAGCTCTCCGGCGGCCAGCAGCAGCGCACGGCGATGGCCAGGGCGCTGGTCAAGGATGCGGAACTGGTGCTGTTCGACGAGCCGCTGGTCAACCTCGACTACAAGCTGCGAGAGGCGCTGCGGGTGGAGATGCGCAAGCTGTTCGAGTCGCGCAACACCATCGCGGTCTACGCCACCACCGAGCCCGCCGAGGCGCTGGCGCTGGGCGGGACGACGACGCTGCTGCATCAGGGGCGAATCGTCCAGAGCGGTCCCAGCGACGAGGTCTATCGTCATCCCCGTAACCGTGAAGCTGCCACGCTGTTCGGCGAGCCCCCCATCAACCTGATGCCGATGACGATCCAGGGCGGCGAGTGCCGGATCGCCGATCAGCGCCAAGCACTGCCCGAGATCTGGAGATCGCTCTCCGAGGGCGACTATCAGGTTGGTATCCGGCCCCATCACTGGTCGCTCCGGCCGCTCTCGGAGGCGGCGTTGCGCCTGCCCGCCGTCGTGCGCGTCGCGGAGATCAGCGGTTCCGAGACCTTCCTGCATCTCGCGCATGACCGGATCGATCTGGTCGCGCACCTGATCGGGATTCACGAGTTCGGCGTGGATCAGGCGCTGGACGTCCAGGTCCCGTTTCGCCAGCTCTTCGTGTTCGAGCCCGGGGGCGACCTGGTGCTGTCACCTCCCTCATCGCGATCGACATCGCCCGGCGTGCGAGGAGACCTCTAGATGGCCGAGATTCGCCTGGAACAACTGGCCCATAGTTATCACGGTGCACCTTCGGGCCCGGCCGACTATGCGCTCAGGCCGATGGACCACGTCTGGGAGCAGGGCGGAGCCTACGCGCTGCTGGGGCCGTCGGGGTGCGGCAAGAGCACGCTGCTCAACATCATTTCCGGTCTGCTGGTGCCCTCGGAAGGGCGGGTGCTCTACGACGGCAAGTCGGTCAACGATCTCACCCCGCAGCAACGCAACATCGCCCAGGTTTTCCAGTTCCCGGTGGTCTACGACACCATGACCGTCCACGAGAACCTGGCGTTTCCGCTGCGCAATCAGGGGCAGTCTCGAGAGCGCATCGATGCCAGGGTGAGAGAGGTGGCCGAGGCGCTGGAGATCGAGCCGCTGTTGAACCGGAAGGCGCAGAATCTGACGGCGGACGAGAAGCAGAAGGTGTCGATGGGGCGCGGTCTGGTGCGCGACGACGTGGCGGCGATCCTGTTCGACGAGCCGTTGACGGTGATCGACCCGCAGCTCAAGTGGCGGCTGCGGCGCAAGCTCAAGGAGATCCATCAGCGCTTCAACGTGACGATGGTCTACGTCACCCATGACCAGTTGGAGGCGTCCACCTTCGCCGACAAGATCGCGGTGATGTACGAAGGCCAGATCGTGCAGTTCGGCACCCCGCGCGAGCTGTTCGAGAACCCGCAGCATACCTTCGTCGGCTACTTCATCGGCAGCCCCGGCATGAATCTGCTGGATATTGCGCTGGGGGCATCGGGCGTCGAGTTCGACGGCCACGCGCTGGCGGTGCCCGACGCGATCGTCGACCAGCTTCGGCAGCGCGAGGGAGGGCGCCTGCAGCTCGGCATCCGACCGGAGTTCGTGCAACTGGTGGCGGCCGACGATGCCGTCCTGCACGGCTACGTCGATCTGGTCCAGGACCAGGGCACCTTCAAGATCGTCGACGTGCGCCTCGATACGCCATCGGCGCCGGTGATCAAGGCGCGCCTGGGAGAGGAGGCCAGCGTTCCCGAAGGGCGAACCGGCGTGCACTTCCCCGAAGCCTGGCAGCGCTTCTATATCGATGACCATCTGGTGGGAGTGGCTGATGAAAACCTATAACAACAAGGCCTGGTGGCTGGTGCTGCCGGTATTCGTGCTGGTGGCCTTCAGCGCCATCATCCCGATGATGACGGTGGTCAACTATTCGGTACAGGACATCTTCGATCCGAGCACGCGCTATTTCGTGGGCACCGAGTGGTATCGGGAGATCCTGGCGGATCCGAGACTGCACGATTCGCTGGTGCGGCAGTTCATCTACTCGTTCTGCGTGCTGGCCATCGAGGTGCCGCTCGGCATCATCGTTGCGCTGTCGATGCCTCGGCGCGGGTTGGGCGTGCCGTTCAGTCTGATTCTACTGTCACTGCCGCTGCTGGTGCCGTGGAACGTGGTGGGGACGATCTGGCAGATCATCGGGCGGGAGGATATCGGCCTGTATGGCTGGACCCTCAACAGTCTGGGGCTCGACTACAACTACGCCTCCAACCCGCGGGATGCCTGGATCACCGTGCTGGTGATGGATGTCTGGCACTGGACGTCGCTGGTGGCGCTGCTGTGCTATTCCGGGCTGCGCTCGATTCCGGACGTCTACTACCAGGCGGCGAGGATCGACCGTGCCTCCCACTGGGCGGTGTTTCGATTCATTCAATTGCCGAAGCTCAAGAACGTGCTGTTGATCGCGGTCATGCTGCGCTTCATGGACAGCTTCATGATCTACACCGAGCCGTTCGTGCTCACCGGTGGCGGGCCGGGCACCGCCACGACCTTCCTCAGCCAGACGCTGACCCAGATGGCGCTTGGCCAGTTCGATCTGGGCCGTGCCGCGGCGTTCTCGCTGATCTACTTCCTGATCATTCTGCTGGTGACCTGGGTGTTCTACACCGCCATGACCCACAACGACGACAAGGGATGACGCCGCCATGAGACTGCGCAAGAGCCTGGTGATGCTGGTCTATCTGCTGTTCGTGCTGGTGCCGATCTACTGGCTCGTCAACATGTCGTTCAAGTCGAACCGGGAAATCCTCGGCGGACTGACGCTCTGGCCCACGGCGCCGACGCTGGACAACTACCGGGTCATCTTCACCGAGCCGACCTGGTACATGAGCTACCTGAACTCCCTGAGCTATGTCTCGATGAACATGCTGATCTCGCTGCTGGTGGCGTTGCCGGCCGCGTATGCGTTCTCGCGCTATCGCTTCCTGGGCGACAAGCACATGTTCTTCTGGCTGCTGACCAACCGGATGGCACCACCGGCGGTGTTCCTGCTGCCGTTCTTCCAGCTCTACTCGGCGGTGGGGCTGTTCGATACGCCGATCGCGGTGGCCCTGGCGCACTGCCTGTTCAACGTGCCGCTGGCGGTATGGATTCTCGAGGGTTTCATGTCGTCGGTGCCCAAGGAGATCGACGAGACCGCGTATATCGACGGCTACACCTTCCCCAAGTTCTTCATTCGGATTTTCCTGCCGATGATCCGGCCCGGCATCGGCGTCACGGCGTTTTTCTGCTTCATGTTCTCCTGGGTCGAACTGTTGCTGGCGCGGACGCTGACCTCGGTCGATGCCAAACCGATCGTGGCGCAGATGACCCGCACGGTCTCGGCGTCGGGGATCGACTGGGGCGTGCTGGCGGCCGCGGGCGTGGTCGCGCTGCTGCCCGGTATCGCGGTGATCTACTTCGTGCGCAACCACGTGGCCAAGGGCTTCGCCCTGGGACGCGTCTGATCCGTTCGTCCAGAGAGAGGGGGAGTCACCATGGGTTGGATGGCCTGGACACTACCGACGGCACTGTTCTTTGCCGCGATCGCGGCACTGCTGGTGGCGATGACGGTCTGGCAGACCGTATCGCCCGGCCGAGAGCGCAAGGGCTTCCTGCCGATCTCCACGTCTCGGGGCGATCGGCTGTTCATTGGTCTGCTGGCGGCGGCATACGGCCATTTGCTGGTTCTGGCACTGACCGACTGGCCGCTCTGGATCGCGACGGCGATCTGCGTGGCAGGAATGGCAATCATCATGAAATGGGGGTAACGCATCGACCAGGGATCATTGCTCTTCGGATAGCGCCAAGACAGCAAATGCAGCATAACAACGAGGGTTAACGCTATGTTCGATATCAAGCACGCCGGATCGCGACGCCGGGCGCCACTGGGCATCGGCATCGGCCTTGCGGGTCTGATGGCCGTTTCGGGAACCGCGATCGCCGACCAGTATCAGGACGCCGCCAAACGCTGGCTGGGTGACGAGTTCAAGACCTCGACGCTCACGCCCGAGCAGCAGATGGCCGAGATGCAGGGGTACATCGACGCCGCCAAACCGTTCCGTGGCATGCAGATCAACGGCGTGTCGGAGACGCTCACCACCCACAAGTACGAGTCCGAGGTGCTGGCCCGCGCCTTCAGCGAGATCACCGGCATCCAGTTGAAGCACGATCTGATTCAGGAAGGGGACGTGATCGAGAAGCTGCAGACCCAGATGCAGTCCGGTCGCAACATCTACGACGCCTACGTCAACGATTCCGACCTGATCGGTACCCATTTCCGCTACGGCAAGGTGGTGCCGCTTTCCGACATGATCGAAGGCGACGGGGCCGAAGTGACCTCGCCGACGCTGGATCTGGATGATTTCATCGGGCTCTCGTTCACGACCGGGCCGGACGGCAAGGTCTATCAACTGCCCGACCAGCAGTTCGCCAATCTCTACTGGTTCCGCGCCGACTGGTTCGACGACCCTGATCTCAAGGCGCGCTTCAAGGAAAAGTACGGCTACGAACTGGGTGTACCGGTGAACTGGTCGGCCTACCAGGACATCGCCGACTTCTTCACCAATGACGTCCACGACATCGACGGCCAGCGTGTCTATGGCCACATGGACTACGGCAAGAAGGATCCCTCGCTGGGATGGCGCTTCACCGACGCCTGGTTCTCGATGGCCGGGGCCGGCGACTAGGGCATCCCCAACGGCCTGCCGGTGGACGAGTGGGGGATTCGGGTCGAGGATTGTCGGCCGGTGGGCTCGAACGTCACCCGAGGTGGCGCTACCAACGGTCCGGCCGCG
>NZ_CEXLVS010000280.1:0-4979 GCF_982684285.1 Salinicola sp.
AGGTCATCGGGAGAATCAACTGCAATGATTTTTCCTTTGTTTATGATTGCAATTTCATCGCAGATATACTCCGCTTCAGTCAATACATGAGTGGTATAGAAAATAGTGAGGCCAGATTTGGCCTTATTTTTTAAAAAATCCAATAGATCATTTTTGGATATCTGTCGAAAGTATGGGGTGGTTATTGCCGGTCATTCGTTAGCCTAATCGGCGCTCGTGGCCGGTGGCTAATCGTTTTTTTTGCAACCCCGATAACCGGGGGTTATTGTCTTTGACCAAAGGATTATGCGGGGTGGTATCGATGTCCAACGATAGTCGTATTCACGTCAAGGGCTGGTTGCGCATCAAGCACCTCGTGCTGCTCGTCACGCTGGATGAAAGCCGTAATCTTCATGCCACGTCGCGCCATATGAACATGAGTCAGCCCGCGGCCAGCAAGATGCTCAAGGACATCGAGACCTTCTTCGGCATGACGCTCTTCTACCGCCAGCCTCGCCACATGGAGATCACCGACGCCGGGCGGTTGCTGGTGCGCTACGCCCGCAGCATCCTCAACGATACCGATCGCCTGATCGACGATCTCGTCTCGCTGAGGGAGGGAGGGTACGGCAAGCTCGTCATCGGCTCGGTGCCGGGAGCGGCACCGCTGCTGCTGCCCAAGGCGATCACCTCGATCAAGGCGCGGCGTCCGCAACTGGCGGTGAGCCTGTTCGAGAACTCCAGCGACCGGCTGCTGGCGGACCTGGAGTACAAGCGCCTGGACGTGGTGATCGGGCGCGTGACGGAACACGCCCAGCACCACCTGTTCGACTTCATGCCCCTGCAGGCGGAGCCGGTCTCGATCGTGGTCAGGGCGGGGCATCCGCTGTGCGAACGCCCCCCGGGTCTGGGCGAGATCGTGCGCTGGCCCTGGGTACTGCATCCCATGAGCAGCCCGATGCGAGGGTTGTTCGAGGTGGCGCTGGCGGAGTCGGGCGTGGCTTCCCCCCGCAACGTGGTGGAAACCACGTCGACACAGACGACGCTGCAACTGGTGAGCTCATCGGACGCCATCGCCCTGCTGCCGACGTCGGTGCTCAAGACCGCGATCTCGGCGGGCAAGTTCACCGCGCTGCCGCTGGTGATCGGCGAACCGCTGGGCTATTACGGCGTGCTGACCCGCAAGGGGGAAGAGATATCGGACGTGGTCGGCGAGTTCATCGATACCCTGTTGATGCGCGGCGACGCCTGAGCGCCGTCGGTTCGACGACGGCGCTCGCTGCGCTCTTGCGGCGGGCGGGGCGTTCGCGATCGTGTCAGCGCTGGCCGAGATGGGCCAGCAGGGCGCGAATACCGAAGGTCCAGGGTGGCAGCCGATCGCTGCGATCGACGACGTTGGTCAGCGCGCCCAGCCGGGACGTCGAGATCGTCACCCGGTCGCCCACGTGATGGGTGAAGCCCTGGCCCTCGCCATCCCGGTCCTGGATCGGCGAGAACATGGTACCGAGGAACAGCATGAAGCCGTCGGGATACTGGTGGTGGGTACCGTAGGTCTGCGCCACCAGGTCGAGCGGATCGCGGCTGATTTCGCGCATGTCGCTCTCGCCCTCCAGCACGAAGTCGTCGTCCACCCCCTCGATGCGTAGCGAGACCCGGGCGTTGCGCACGTCGTCGATGCCGAAGTGTTCGTCGAACAGGCGGATGAAGGGGCCGATCGAGCAGGAGGCGTTGTTGTCCTTGGCCTTGCCCAGCAGCAGGGCGCTGCGCCCCTCGATATCGCGCAGATTGACGTCGTTGCCGAGGGTCGCGCCACGCACCCGGCCCTCGGCGTCCACCGCCAGCACGATCTCCGGCTCCGGATTGTTCCATTGGGAGGCGGGGTGCAGGCCGACTCGCGCACCGTGGCCGACGGCGGACAGCGGCTGCGCCTTGGAGAACACCTCGGCATCGGGGCCGATGCCCACTTCCATGTACTGCGACCAGCCGCCACGGGCTTGCAGCTCGGCCTTCAGTGCCATCGCTTCCTCCGAACCGGGCTCGATCCGCGACAGGTCGCCACCGATCAACGCCTGGATCTCCTCGCGCAGCTCGGCGGCACGCTTGAGGTCGCCACCGGCCTGCTCCTCGATCACCCGCTCCAGCAGGCTGACGGCGAAGGTCACGCCGCAGGCCTTGATCGCCTGCACGTCGCAGGGGGCCAGGAGATAGGGCGCCTGCGGTATATCCGCATGGCTGTTGGCAAGCACTTCGGCCAGGGTGTCGACGGTGTCGCCGGGCGCTTCGCGAACGAGCCAGGTCGCGTCGTCGCGTTCCAGCAGGTCGGCCATGGTGGCCACGTGGCGGGAGAGGTCGACCAGCGTATCGCCGCGCAGCGCCACCGGCGCCGGCCCGGCCCGGCCGCCGGCGCTCTCCAGCCAGACGCGACCCACCAGCAGGGCGCGATCGGCATCGTCGGGCAGGCAATGCCCGGCCTGGCGTTGCGGGGAAAGGGAGTCGGGATCGTTGAATGAGGCCATGTAGCGGTGAGCTCCTGTCGAGTCGAGAGAGAAAGTGGGATTGCTTCAGCCGAACGCGGTATTGCCCGATAGCGACGAGTCTGCCACGGCCTCGCGCATGGCCTCCACCACGTCCGGTGGTAAGGGGATGCCGTTGTCCAGATAGTCCCGGCGGCGGGCGAGGCCGGACTGACCCGGCAGGCGCACCGGCCGCTCGGGATCGCGCGGCCGGCTGCCGAGGCAGCGTCTGGCGATGTGGTCGGTCTCGTCGAGGAAGGAGTCCGTGCCACCGAAACGGGCCGGATCGATCACCATGACCATCACCGACGCTCCCCAGCCCTGCGGGGAGTCCTTGCGGCCGTAGCCGGAAAGGGCCGACGTCAAGGCTTCGACCATCAGCCCCAGCGCAAAGCCCTTGTGGCCGAAGGCGAGTTCGCCCAGGGGCAGGATGCTCCCCTCCGGGGAGGCGAAATAGTCCTCGGGATCGTCACTGACCTCGCCGTGGCCGGTGAGAATCGCCGGGTGGCCGAGCCTGTCGCCGGCGGCACGGGTCTTGCCCACGGTGCCGTTGGTGATCGTCGACATGCTGACGTCGATCAGTAGCGGCTGTTCGCGCCCGGGGATACCGATCGCCAGCGGGTTTGGGGTGTAGACCCGGTCCAGGCCGCCGAACGGTGCGACCGAGGCGACCGCCGGATCCGAGGTCAATATCAGCGGAACCAGGTTGGCCTCGACCAGCGGTTGCAGGTACGCCGCCAGGCACGCGATGTGGTGCGACCGCTTGAGACTGACCATGCCGATCCCGAACGTAGTGGCCGCGTCGCGACAGTGGTCCAGCGCGCGTTGCACCAGGTACGGACCCAGCAGGTAGTGGCCGTCGAACAGCGCCGCGACCGGGCTGTTCTCCTGGATCTCGAGCCGGCTGTGATCGCCGCAGGCATGGCCCGCCTTGAGATCCTTGAGATAGCCGTTGGCCAGTTTCACGCCGTGGGTGTGGTGACCGAGCAGGTCGCCCTCGACCAGGATGCGCGCGGTGGTTTCCGCCACATCGGCGCTGGCGCCGTTCTCGGTGAACAAGGTGAACAGCGTGGCGCGCAGGGTATCGGCGTCGTAGCGTGTCATGAGGACCTCGGTGTCTGGTCGGTTTGCGCCGGGCGGCGCCAGTGTCGGAATAGGCGAATCAGCGTGGGCAGCGCCCAGATCAGAATGACCAGCGCGCCCAGCGCGGCGCTGATCGGCCGTTCGAAGAAGGCCAGCAGGTCGCCGTTGGATTTCAGCATCGAACTCATGAAGCTGTTCTCCAGCGTGCCGCCGAGCACCAGGCCCAGGATCGCCGGCGCCATGGGGAAGTCATTGCGGGCCAGCACGAACGCCACCAGCCCGATGATCAGCATGATCCAGATGTCGGTGATCGAGTTGTTGATGGCGAAGGCGCCGACGATGCAGAAGCTCAGAATCACCGGCATCAGCAGCTTGCGCGGGGTCAGGATGAACACCTTCGAGGCGCGAATGGCGAGGTAGCCGATCGGCAGCATGATCAGGTTGGCGACGAAGAATACGGTGAACAGCGCATAGACCTGGCCGCCGCCGTTCATGAAGATCGTCGGCCCCGGGTTCATGCCCTTCATGTAGAGCACGCCGATGACGATGGCGGTGATGGTGTCGCCCGGTATGCCGAACACCAGCGCCGGTACCCAGGCACCGCTGATGCCGGAGTTGTTGGCGGAGCTGGCATCGACGATGCCCTCGATATGGCCGGTGCCATATTTCTCCTTCTCCTTGGAGCGACTCTTGCCCAGCGCATAGGCGATCCACGCGGCGATATCCGCACCCGCGCCAGGCAGCGCACCGATCAGCGTGCCCAGCGAACTGCCGCGCAGGATGTTGCGCCAGTAGGTCTTGACGTGCCCCGGGGCGTTGGCGAACACGCTGTCCTTGGCCATTACCGGGACGCTGCGCGCTTCGGCCCGCGAGCCGTAGAACATCATGATCTCGTTGAGCGCAAACATGCCGATCATCACCGGGATGAAATTGATGCCGGCCATCAGGTCGGGCACGCCGAAGGTGAAGCGCGGCGCGCCGCTCATCATGTCGAGACCGACGGTCGACAGCAGCAGTCCCACGGTCAGCGACAGGAACGCTTTGACCCGGGAACCGATGGCGATGAAGATCGAGCTACTCAACCCCAGCAGGGCGAGCCAGAAGTACTCGAACGAGCTGAAGTTGAGCGCCATTTCGGCCAGCGAGGGGGAGACGAAGACCAGCACCATGGTGCCGAACAGCCCGCCGATGACGGAGCAGATCAGGTTGGTGCCCAGCGTTTCCCGGGCGCGGCCCTTCTGGGCGAGACGATAGGATTCGCCGACATAGGCCGCAGATGCCGGCGTGCCGGGGATGTTGAGATAGGTGCCGGGAATGTCACCGGCGAAGATCGCCATCGCCGAGGTCGCCACGATGGCGGCAATGGCCGGGGTGGCATCCATGTAGAACGTGATCGGCACCAGC
>NZ_CEXLVS010000281.1:0-4933 GCF_982684285.1 Salinicola sp.
CCAACCAAGCGTTCAACGATTTTCAGATCGATTATTTGGAGGAGCTAGCCCTTTTGTTCAAGCGGAGGCGTTACTTACAGAAAAGGGTTCGAAACTCTTCCGCGCATTTGTTGAAGTGAACCCTGAGTCGACTAGCTTCGCCCTTCACCATATTTTATCGGCATGCTGTCATGAGGAGCTTAAGGCTATAGATGGAGATACCCGAAGAAACTTGGTTTGGGGGTTAGAGAAACTGTGCTTTCATGCTGATGTTTTTGAAAAGTCGGCATGGTGCATGTTGTTACTTGCGTCAGCTGAAAACGAAAGCTGGAGCAATAATGCAACAGGTATGTTTGCTCAACTTTTTCGAGTAAACCTATCGGGAACGCAAGCGAAACCAAAAATTCGGTTTGATCTATTAAAGCGCGCCATTGAAGTCAATCAGCTCAACATCGACATGGTGGTCCTTGAGGCTCTAAGCCATGCAATCAGCACTTATGGTGGTACACGAACTGTAGGTGCTGAGTATCAGGGTACTAAAGCTCCACTAGAGGAATGGCGGCCGGAACTATGGCAAGAGGTTTTCGAGTTCTGGCAACAGGCTATCGATCTGATGCTAATTCTAATAGAACGGGGCGATGCTCAAAAAGAAAAAGTTCTTTCGGATATGGGGCATTCTATTAGAGGTTTTGTAGCTTATGGTCGAGTAAATATGTTGGACGTGGCAATTAGGAGAGTTGTGTCTATCAATGGCCGATTTTGGCCGGCGGCCTTAAGCAGCATTAAAGACACTTTAGAGTATGATTCCAAAGAAATGGATAAGAAAAAGGTTGATGCGCTACGTAGTTGGTTAGAGATTTTATGCCCTGACGATGTTGAATTGTCAGAAAAACTGAAAATACTCATAACCAGCCCTCCATGGGAACACCATAAAGATGAAGATGGACGCTATGTTGATGTGGCAGCTGAAAATGCAAAATCTCTTGCCACAGATCTATCCCATAATATTGATGATCTGATTCCACATCTCGGCTCTTTGTTGCAGGGAGAACAAAAGCAGTCCTATGCCTTTGGTTACCAGTTGTCTCGTGAAGTTTCTGATGTCCAGCCATTAATTGAATCGTCTTTGGAGTGCTTAAAAAATATAGATCATCCTGATTTCCGGCTTATTCTAGGTTTATATCGGGGCTTGTTCGAGAAATCACCCGATCTCTGGCAAAAAAAAATAGATAGATTAATATTGGATGAAAAGTTTGTCTATCTTTATCCTGATTTTATACGTACTGGTAATATTCAAAAGGAGCATTTGGATAAACTTTTAGACCTGATTCAGCGCGGTGAATTGTCGCCAAACAGCGCAAATTCGCTGAGCTATGGTAGTGTTACAGAAGGAATTGAACCGGATGTGATGGCCGAGTTTTGCCTTCATCTTGCCGAGCTGGGCGCTCAGGAAAGTTGGTCGGCACTCAATGTCATATATATGTATTGCTTTGGTAATAAAGGCAGTATCGAAAAGCTACGGGATCAGATTAAGCTGCTAGTTATCACCGTTCCTTTGCATAAGGAACAGCAGAACACTGTTACAGATATCCACCATTGGCATGATATGGCCGAAAAGTTATTGAAGGTGCGGGATCAAGAGTTTGCGACTGCTCTAACGAGTCAGTTAATTGCCGCCTGCAAGTATGGCTTCAATCATGGGGATATCTGGTCTCATATTAAACCTTTAATGCTGAATATAATGAATGATTACGGTGACACGCTATGGCCAATATTTGGTAATGCTATCGTTCAAGCAGAAGGGATGGAGCGGTATTGGTTGCAACAGCTTTTAGATAGCGAAACAAGTTTGGCAGTTAATATGCCAAGCGTGCTTTCAGTTGTTCCAGTTGAGAGCATCATTAAATGGTGTTCTGCACTTCCAGATCTTGGGCCTGTTTTTGTTGCCCGTTGCTTGAACGTGTTTGAAACAGTTGATGAGCAACAACAACCCTCGGCATTGTTTATAGCTTTGCTTGAGAACTTTGGAAATGATCAAAGGGTCGCGAATGAACTGCACGCTAATATGGGAACCCGCGGGTGGTCTGGGTCTCTTGTACCTTACCTGGAGTCAGATAAGTTGGCACTAAGTCCCCTGATAAATCATGAAAATACCAATGTAAGGCTCTGGGTTAAAAGCCATATTAATTATATAGATCGACAGATAGATGAAGAGTTGAAGCGAGATGAGGAGGACGGTTTTGGACTTTATTAATGAGTGGAGGGGGGGGGTATGCAACTATTATATAATTAGTTGTTTTACACGGACAAATTGCTCGATTGGCTCCCAATTTGCCTGTGAGCAAGGCGTTATAACAGGAAAGCTGAGATGGCCTTCGGGCCGTGAGTGGGCAGCATACCCTTGGAGGGAAGCAGTCTTGCGCCCCTCACAGGCATGCGGTTCGTGAGACTAGAGGTCCCCAAAGCGGTACACCTTCGGTACACACACCAGTTTCCTGTGCTATCCTCAAATTTCGCTAAGCTACTGATTACAAACAACAGTACCTTTCGCTCGATTACGGTTGCTTTTCCTTGTGTGTCAGTAACTTATTGTTTTAAAAACGAACTCATAATCCCTTGGTCATAGGTTCAAGTCCTACCGGCCCACCACCCTCGAAGCCTCCCTCAATAAGCAGTCCTTCCGCCAGTGGCTGCCAGCTCGGCTCCACATGACGCCGAGCCTGTCGAGCCGCTTTGGATGACCCCGGCAATGAGATGAAGCATACCCACCATCAATCCGCATCCAACTGCGCCTTCAGTCCCGCAACGGCGGTGCGTGCCACATCGAGTAACCGGGTTTCGTCCATGCCTTCCCGCGCACTGGCTGAAAGCCCCGACATCGTGCTGGCCACGAAGTCGGTCACCGCGGATGCGCGCTCCGGGTGGGTGCGGGCGACGAACTCGCGAATTCGATCACGGCGCTGATTTGCCACCCGGCGTGCATGGATGACGCTCTCATCTCCGTCATTGCCCCGGGCGGCTTCTAGTACAAGACACCCCCGTTGTTCCGGGTCTCGCGCATAGGTTCGTGCGGCGCTCTCCAGCAATTCCGCCAGTGCATCCGCCGGTGCCCGGCCGGACAGCAGAATCTCGTCCAGCGCGAGGGCCGATTGCGCGTAGCGCTCGATGACCTGTGCGAAAAACTCGGACTTGCTACCAAACGCCTTGTAGAAACTGGGCGGTTTCACACCCAGAGCATCGGTCAGTGCCGCCAACCCCACGGCTTCGTAGCTGCCGGCGTGGAACAGGCGCTGGCCTTTGTCCAGTGCGGTTTCCATGTCGAAGCCTCGGGGACGGCCCCGGGGCCTGGGCGCTGATTTGGCATTTTCTTTAGTGTTCACTATAAAAATCCTTGCGCATGCATTCCGCCTAATTTTATAGTGATTGCTATCCAATTTGCTACCCGAGGTGCTTCACATGGATTTCGTAGACAAGCGTGTTCTGGTCGTTGGGGGAAGCCGTGGTATTGGCGCCGCCATCGTTGCTCTCTTTGCCGATAGCGGCGCGCGGGTGAGTTTTACCTACTCGGGTTCACGCGAAGCGGCGCAAAACCTGGCGACGAAGACCGGGGCGACAGCAGTCCAGACCGATGCGGCCGACCGCGACGCGATGATGGCGACCGTGCGTGAAGCGGGGCCTCTGGACATCATGATATTCAACGCCGGCGTACTGGTAGCGGGTGACCCCCTGACGCTGGATCCGGATGCGGTCGATCGCCTGATCGACGTCAATGTGCGAGCGCCGTACCACGCATCAGTGGAGGCTGCCCGGGCCATGAAGGAGGGCGGGCGCATCATCGTGATCGGGTCGGTCAACGGCGACCGGATGCCGTTTCCGGGACTGGCCGCCTATGCGCTGAGCAAGTCGGCGCTGCAGGGCATGGCTCGCGGGCTGGCCCGGGATCTTGGGCCGCGCGGCATCACGATCAATATCGTGCAGCCGGGGCCAACGGATACCGACATGAATCCCGCCGACGGCGAACTTGCCGAGCAGATGCACAGCGTCATGGCGATCAAGCGGCACGGCACGGCTCAAGATGTAGCCCACCTGACCGCCTATCTGGCCGGGCCGCACGCTACCGGCATCACCGGTGCCATGCACACTATCGATGGCGGCTTCGGCGCCTGAGCCGTGAATGATCGGCAAGGAGAGTCTTAATGACAGCTACGCCAGGAGAGACCGCCGTCACGGTCTATGTGACCTATCAGGGGGCAATCGGGAGCCGTTTCGACTGAGCGGCATTCTCTTCCACATCAATAGAAGGTCTGCTGGCGAAAACCTTCAGACAACGGGAATAGGGCAATGGATATTGGCGTTATTGGATTAGGGGCGATGGGACGCGCCATGGCGAGCAATCTCGTTGCGGCCGGGCACACGGTCAAGGCCTGGAACCGTTCCGGTGGCGAGCTCGATGGCGTGACCATGGTGGCTTCGCCGCGGGAGGCGTTCCAGGGGGATGCGGTGCTGACCATGCTCCCCGACGATGCGGCGATTCGGGAGGCACTGCTGGAAGACGGTGTCCTGGAACATGCCGCAGCAGGCACCGTGCATATTGTGGCCTCGACCATCTCGTTGGCATTTTCGCACGAGCTGGCGGCCCTGCATGCCAACGCCGGCATGGATTACGTCGCGGCGCCGGTGCTGGGCAGGCCGGATGTTGCTGCCAAGGGTGAACTCAACATTCTGGCCGGGGGAAGCGCCACGGCGGTTGATCGGGTGCAACCGGTGTTCGAGGCCATTGGCAAGCAGGTATGGCTCATGGGCGACCGGCCGCCCGCTGCCAACGCGGCCAAGATCGCTTGCAACATGATGATCGCCATGGCGATCGAGGCGATGGCGGAAGCGGTCTCGCTGACCGAGGGCAACGGCGTGGAGCGTGAACGCTTCTTCGAATTGATCCTTGGGACGTTGTTCG